>CACXGR010000211.1 GCA_902767235.1 uncultured Lachnospiraceae bacterium
TGCGACTTCCTCGCCGATCAGGCAGATGTTGGGCTGTGTCTGCAGTGCGCACTCCAGTGCGACGTGGGAAGCGCTGCGGCCCATGACTTTGATGAAATGCCAATACTTCTTGGCGGAATTGCAGTCGCGCTCGATATTGCTGATCACCTCGCTGTAAGTCTTGGTCGCCGTATCGAAGCCGAAGGATGTCTCGATATCCTCGTTCTTGAGGTCGCCGTCGATGGTCTTGGGGCATCCGATGACCTGAACACCGGTGTTGTTTGCTGCCATGTACTCAGCCAGTACTGCTGCGTTTGTGTTGGAATCGTCGCCGCCGATGATCACGATCGCGGTAATGCCGTGCTTTTTGGCAACCTGTTCTACGATCTTGAACTGCTCAAGCGTCTCCAGTTTTGTTCTGCCAGAGCCGATGATATCAAATCCGCCGGTGTTTCTGTACTGGTCGACAAATTCGTCGGTCATCTCAATATAGTCGTCCTCGATCAATCCGCTCGGGCCGCCCTTGAAGCCGAGAAGAACGTTGTTCTTGTCTGTCGCTTTCAGCGCGTCGTAGAGACCGCAGATGACATTGTGTCCGCCCGGAGCCTGTCCGCCGGAAAGAATTACGCCGACAACTTGCTTCTTGGGCGCAGAGGTATTCGCACCCTTCTGGAACGTGATCTCATTTTTTCCGTACGTATTCGGGAACAGGGCCTTGATCTTGTCCTGATCCGCAACGCTCTCTGTAGGTGCGCCGTTCTTTACGCAGATCTCAGAGATCCCGTTTCTGAGCATGCCCGGAAGCTTGGGGCGGTAGCTGTATCTTGCTTTCTGAAGGTTCGAAATATTCATGGCATTCATCTCCTTTGCAAAAAAATAGTCTGGTCATTACCCCTATATAATAAAGTATTCCGGACAGAATTGAAATGCTTTTTGGAAGAATCTTTTCCGCCTTTTGCACTGTCTGTTATAATGAGAGCACAGTCACGGGACCTGTGCTGCGCCTCTTCCCGGCTCAGCGCAGTTTCTGTAAAATGTTATGCTCAATCCCCTTGAAAGGAAAATCCCATCATGACCAAAGCAGATAAGCTCCTTGTACAGGACATTCACAACATCCTCGAAAACGGCTACAAAGACGTCAATCCCCGTCCCAGATACGAGGACGGCACCCCCGCCTACACCATCAGCGTCAACCACGTCATGCGCAAATACGACCTCAGTAAAGGCGAATTCCCGATCTGCACCCTGCGCCGCCAGGCCTGGAAGACGGGCGTGCGCGAGATCTTCACGATCTACCAGCACCCGACCAACGTTCTCTCCGAGATGAGAGACCTCGGCGTCACATGGTGGGATCCCTGGGACATCGGCGACGGGACGATCGGCCAGCGCTACGGCGCCACCGTAAAGCGGTATGATCTCATTCACAAGCTGATCGAGGACATTCAGAAGGACCCCTACGGCAGGAGAAAAGTCGTCTCTCTCTGGCAGGAGACCGATCTGCGGGAGACCAAGGGACTCGCGCCCTGCGCATTCCTGACCATGTGGAATGTGCGCGGGAAGTATCTGGACATGAGCATGATCCAGCGCAGCGGCGATATGCTGACCGCTTCCGGCGCAGGCGGCATCAATGAGATCCAGTACGCCGCGCTCCTGATGATGATCGCGAAAGTGACCGGATACGAGCCCGGCGTCTTCACCCACTTCGTCGCCAACGAGCAGATCTACGACCGCCACATGGACAACGCGCAGGAAATGCTGCGCCGCGCGGAAGTCATGGCGGACCGTGAAGACAGTGCCAGGCAGCCCGTCCTCGTTCTTCATAAGGAGAAAGGCTGCCGCTTTGAGGACATCACGATCGATGACTTTGAGATGCTCGATTATGATCCTATGAAGCCGCAGCTGAAGTTTGAGCTGGGGATCTGAAGCGAGGCAGTATTACACTGAATCCCCAAAGCCGGGCTGATATGGCCTTTGTCAGCTTCTCGGAGATTGAATCACCGAGAATCCTTGCTCAAAGATCTTGAAAGAGGCTGCCCTCATATCTCCGCAGAATCTGTCGCACCAAGATGCCCGATGCTCTTCGCCGCCGCTCTGTTCCCGGCCTCGCAGCACTGCCTGAAGCCGTTCCCCCGGAGCAGGCCGTCCATAAATCCCGCGACGAGATTGTCGCCTGCTCCCGTTGTGTCCACCACAGGAACCTTCAGCGCAGGCAGCATAAAGCGCTCTCCGCTCGTCCCGTCCGCTGCGAAGAGTCCTTCTTCTCCGGCTTTGATGATCACGTGCCGGATGCCCCTCTTTAGAAGCGCCTCCGCCTTTTCTTCATAGCTTCCCTTCAGGCCGGTCAGAAATGCCGCTTCGCTTTCATTGGGGAAAATATAGTCGATCATGGGAAGGACCGGCGCCAGATCCTCCA
>CACXGR010000212.1 GCA_902767235.1 uncultured Lachnospiraceae bacterium
CGACTTCGACCTCTGGGGTAATTTGTTCAATAGCCTCGTCGAAATGTGCGGTCTCATAGGTTGAATAGAAATAGGGAACATAGCTGTCGAACTCTGAGGCACAGGTGTCAATCATCTTGTAGACAGGCATAATACCGTGCTTTTTTCGCAGCGCGAAGACGGATTCTTCTGGAAGACCCCAAAAAATACCGACAGAACGGTCAGAAAACCCCATTTTCTTGGCCTCATATAGCTCTTCCAGATTGCCCGGGATTCTGCTGAGAGCCTTTTCTTCCTCCACAATGCGCCGAATGGCGTGCAGGAAAAAGGGATCGATGCCGCTTTGATGGTATATCTCTTCCTCGAACGTGCGACAAACTACCCCAGAGGTCGAGGTCGCAGAGGTCGAGGTCGACCGTCTTCGATACAGCTCTGCAATAGCAAAGATGCGGTCGTCCGTGCCGGTGCGGATGTACTGAGACAACTCTTCATAAGATAACCCGTCAAACTTGGGGTCATGCAGGTGAAAGTGTCCTGTTTCAAGCGAGCGGACTGCTTTGAGAAGGCTGGCTTCAAATGTGCGGCCGATGCTCATGACTTCGCCGGTTGCTTTCATCTGCGTGGAGAGCGAGTTGTCTGCCTCCGTGAACTTGTCGAAGGGGAAGCGCGGCATTTTAGTGACGACATAGTCGAGGGCCGGTTCGAAGGAGGCGGGGGTATTGGCAAGCTGAATTTCATCGAGTGTCATGCCAATTCCAATCTTGGCAGAGACACGGGCGATGGGGTAACCGCTGGCCTTGGAAGCCAGCGCTGACGAGCGGGAAACGCGCGGATTGACCTCGATCAGGTAGTACTGGAAGGATGCAGGATCCAACGCGAACTGGACGTTGCAGCCACCCTCAATCTCGAGAGCACGAATCACCTTGAGCGCGCTGTCGCGCAGCATGTGGTACTCCTTGTTGGTCAGTGTCTGCGAAGGGCATACGACAATAGAATCCCCGGTGTGGATGCCGACGGGATCCATGTTTTCCATGTTGCAGATTGTGATGGCAGTGTCATTTTGGTCGCGCATTACCTCATATTCGATCTCTTTGTAGCCTTTGACGCTCTTCTCGATCAGCACCTGACCGACCGGGGAGAGCGAGAGAGCGTTTTTCATGAGGGGTACGAACTCCTTCTCATTTTCCGCGAAGCCGCCGCCGGTGCCGCCCAGCGTGAAAGCAGGCCGTAGAACGACGGGATACCCGATGTCATGTGCCGCCCTGAGGCCTTCTTCCATGGAGCACGCGATCTCCGATGGGAGAACGGGCTCGCCCAGGCTGAGGCACAGCTCTTTGAACAGCTCCCGGTCCTCCGCCTGCTCGATGGAGCGGCTTTTCGTGCCCAGAAGTTCAGTCCGGCACTCTGCCAGTACTCCCTTTTTCTCCAGCTGCATGGCCAGATTGAGCCCTGTCTGGCCGCCGATCCCCGGCAAAATAGCGTCCGGCCTTTCTTTGCGCACTATTTTGGCAATGTACTCCAGTGTCAAAGGTTCCATGTATACTTTGTCCGCGATGGACGTATCGGTCATAATTGTCGCGGGGTTGGAATTGCACAGGATCACCTCATAGCCTTCTTCCTTGAGCGCGAGGCAGGCCTGGGTCCCGGCGTAGTCGAACTCGGCCGCCTGTCCGATCACGATAGGGCCGGAACCGATGACGAGGATCTTATGGATATCAGTTCGTTTAGGCATGGGGCGCCTCCTTTTTGCAGGACTTCATCAACTCAATAAACCGATCAAAAAGATACGCACTGTCCTGCGGTCCCGGTGCGCTCTCCGGGTGGTACTGGACGCTGAATGCGCGGTCTTTCTCACACTGCACGCCTTCAATCGTATGATCCAAAATATTGACATGCGTCACCGCAAGCCCTGTCTGCGCCAGGGACTCGGCGTCCACAGCGTAGGAGTGGTTTTGCGAAGTGATCTCAATTCTCCCGGTCGACAGATCCCTCACAGGATGATTCCCGCCGCGGTGACCGAACTTCAGCTTGTATGTTTTGGCACCGTAGGCCAGAGACAGGATCTGATGGCCCAGGCAGATGCCGAAGATGGGAAATCTGCCTCGCAGCGCCCGCACAGTCTCGATGGTCTCCGGCACGTCCGTGGGGTCGCCGGGGCCGTTGGAGATGAGGACTCCGTCCGGCTTGAGAGAACAAACCACCCCAGAGGTCGTTTGCCATGGGACGACCGTCACATCGCAGCCGCGCCGGTTGAGGGAACGCACGATATTCTTCTTCATGCCGCAGTCGATGAGGACGACGTGAAAGGGATCGGGGGCAGATACCTGCCCGGAATCATCGTCAAAAGATTGAGAGCGCCAGATCTCTGTGCTGCTGACTCGTGACACAGCATTTGTGGGCATCTGATATGCGCGCAGCCGCTGCAGACCCTCTTCGAGTGGCGTCCCGATGTCTGTGATCAAGCATTTTCGCGTTCCGAAGTCCCGGATCGAGCGGTTCAGCTTTCTGGTATCCACGCCGCTGATGCCGGCGATTCCGTACTTTTTCATGATATCTCCGAGGGAAGCCGTGCTTCTGAAATTGGAGGGCTCGTCATTGTATTCGTGCACGATCAATGCGCCGATCGTGGGCAGATCGGTCTCATAGTCCTCATCTGCCATGCCGTAGTTTCCGATCAGAGGGTAAGTCATCACGACGGCCTGGTCGGTGTAGGACGGATCCGAAAGGATCTCCTGGTAGCCGACCATGGAAGTGTTGAAAACAATCTCAAGAATCTGATCCTGCATGTCGCCGAATCCATAGCCGCTGTACCAGGATCCGTCTTCGAGGATGATCCGACGGTCACATTTTCTTTTCATAATATAGGGATTCCTTTCTGCCATCCTGTCTGCGCATGGCTCGATCTTCGCAATGATCCATGCCGACAGGTCCCAAGCCGCTTTGCGGCTCGTGACTGTCGCGGCATTCGCCGTATGCATCCAGTCTGCCAGACAGCCATCTGAGAGCAAGCTCTCGCTGTCTGTCTGCCATCCTGTCTGCGCATGGCTCATTGCTTACGCGCAAAAAAGGCGCAATGACCCCGGAGCTTTTGAGCTCCGGCACGTCATTGCGCCTTGAGAATTACGATATTTCATTTGTAAAAATTATAGGCTGAAGCGTGAATTTGTCAAGTGGCTATGCCGGCAGGCAAGATTCAGTGGCCGTGCGGCGCATGTTTCGTGTGCATTTTTTACAGCCCCTTAAGTAGAACCATTCATTCTATTTGCCGTGGAGGCAGAAAGGGGCAAAATATGGAAGAAAAAAGAAAGGTGAGCGCACAGGTCATTGGAGCGAATATCCGGAGGATCCGCCTGGAGCATGGAGAGACACAGCAGCAGCTGGGGGAGCATCTCGGATACGGTCCCACGACGATCGCCAACTACGAGAGCGGATACCGGCTGCCGGATCTGGAGACTTTCTTTGAGATCGCGCTGCATTACGGGGCGGCGCTGGAGGACTTCATGAAGGAATCGGATGCGTGATCGGCGTGCCGGATACGTGGGGGCGGAGATATTTTGACATTCACGAATCGTGAATATGGCCGGAATGAGGAGCAGATATACTCAAAATGTATGACCACATATGAATCGTGAGCACTGATGAAGGAGGTAGTATGAAAAAGATAGTTGGAGTGATCGTTGTATTGCTCATTCTCTCTGTTGTGTTCGGAAGCGGCCGATCAAAGACGAAGCAGAAGGAGCAGGAGCCGGCGGCGGAACAGGCCGAAGTCACGAAGGAACAG
>CACXGR010000213.1 GCA_902767235.1 uncultured Lachnospiraceae bacterium
GATCGGCATCAAGGGCAAGAACCGCCACATATTTGAGGAGGCGCTGGTGCGCCAGATCAAGCACGCGCTCAAGCCCTGCGAGGGAAATTTTGCCGTGCACAGAACCTATGGCAGAGTCTTTGTGGAATGCCTGTCGGAATACGATTACAGCGAAGTCACCGAGGCGCTGAGCCGCGTCTTCGGCATTTCGGGGATCTGCCCCATCAAGGAGCTCTCCCTCGTCTCCATCGAGGAGCTCAGAAAAGAGGCGGCCGCCTTCATGAAGGAGGAGTATCCGGCGCAGCCGGCCACCTTCAAGATCCGCGCAAAGAGGCTGAACAAGGAATATCCCGTGGAATCCATGACGGTCAACGAGGAGCTGGGAGAAGCGGTGCTCACCGCCTGCCCCTACCTGACGGTGGACGTGCACAAGCCGGACATCATGCTCTATGTGGAGATCCGGGAGAAAATATACCTCTACTCCCACATCATTCCCGGCCCCGGCGGACTTCCCGTCGGCGTGGGCGGCAAGGCCATGCTCCTTCTCTCGGGCGGCATTGACTCCCCGGTGGCGGGTTACATGATCGCCAAGAGAGGCGTGAAACTGGATGCGGTCTATTTTAACGCACCCCCTTACACAAGTGAGCGCGCCCTGCAGAAGGTCGTCGACCTGGCCAGCCAGGTGGCGGCGTATACAGGGCCGATCTGGCTGCACAATATCAATTTCACGGAGATTCAGCTCTACATCTACGAGAAGTGCCCGCACGACGAGCTGACCATCATCATGCGCAGGTACATGATGCGCATTGCCGAGCGGCTGGCCAAAGAGTCGGAGTGCCTCGGACTGATCACCGGCGAGAGCATCGGACAGGTCGCATCCCAGACACTGACCGCGCTGGGCGTCACGAACGAAGTGTGCACACTTCCTGTCTTCCGGCCCCTGATCGGCTTTGACAAGGAGGAGATCGTCCAGGTGTCCAAGAAGATCGGCACCTTTGAGACTTCGATCCTTCCCTACGAGGACTGCTGCACGATCTTTGTGGCCAAGCATCCCGTGACAAAGCCCAGGCTGGAGGTGATCCAGCGGCATGAGAAGAATCTGTTTGAGAAGATCGACGAGATGGTGGACAGAGCCATCGAGACGGACGAGATCATGATCGTCGGCAAGGACGAGACGAGGATCGTAAAGCAGAGGGACGGCAAACTGGAGTACTGATGCCTCTGACGGCGCAGGACGCCGGAATCCGGACATATGTGAGCAGAAACGGAATGCAGTAATAAAGCCCCGAGACCGCAATGGCTTCGGGGCTTCCTATCTGAAATCGGCAGCTGCAGGCAGCTGTCCTATGCCGCTCAGACGATATAGGGCTTGAGAGCGCTGATCACTTCGTCGGCATTCTCTTCCGCATGGATGTTGAGCTCGATGGGCTTGCTCAGATCCAGAGAGAAGATGCCCATGATGGACTTGGCGTCGATCACATAGCGGCCGGATACAAGATCAAAATCATAGTCGAAACGGGAAATATCGTTGACGAATGACTTGACTTTATCGATGGAATTCAGCGAGATCATCACTTTTTTCATTTATATTTACCTCCGTATTTCCTTGTTCCTTGTGATTACATAGTAAATTCTCGTCAATAAAAAGTCAATGTCGGAAGAAGACAAAAAGAGAGAGGAATCAGATTGAAACGTGTAGCATTTCACAACCTCGGCTGCAAGGTGAACAGCTATGAACTGGACATAATGCGGCAAAAGATGGAGGAGCACGGGTATACGTCCGTTCCTTTTGAGGAAGAAGCGGAGGTCTATGTGATCAATACCTGCACCGTCACCAACATCGCGGACCGCAAGAGCCGGCAGATGATCCACAAGGCCAAAAAGAGAAATCCGGGGGCCCTGGTCATTGCCGTGGGCTGCTATGTGGAGACGGACAAGGCCCGGGTCGGAACGGACAGCGCCATCGATCTGGCGATCGGAAACAATAACAAGGCGCGGATCGCGGAGCTTTTAGACGAATTTCTGTCTCAGAATGAAGCGGAGGACACGGCCGCCGACAGCCTCATGAAGCGGACGCTCTCCGGAAAGACCCTGGCGGACCTGACCCGCAGACCGTCTTACGAGGACATGCAGCTGAGAAAACCCGGGCACACCAGGGCCTATGTCAAAATACAGGACGGCTGCAATCAGTTCTGCACCTACTGTATCATCCCCTACGCCCGCGGCAGGATCCGGAGCAGGAGACCGGGGGAGATCCTGCGGGAGGTGCAGGTCCTCTCGGAAGGCGGGATCCGCGAGGTGATCCTGACCGGCATCCATGTCAGCTCCTACGGGCTGGAGTGGGACACCGATTCGGACGCGGTCCCCTTTGACCCGGTCAAGTCCGGCGCCATCCTTCTGGACCTGATGGACCGGATCCGGCAGATCCCCGGGATCGAGAGGATAAGGCTCAGCTCTCTGGAGCCGCGCATCATAACGGAGCCTTTTGTACAGGGCATCGCTGCCATGCCTGAGGTCTGCCCCCATTTTCATCTCTCCCTGCAGAGCGGCTGCAACGCGACGCTCAGGCGGATGAACCGGCACTATACGGCGGAGGAGTTCATGGGAAGTGTGGAACTTCTGCGCAGGTATTATGACAAGCCGGCGATCACGACGGATGTGATCGTGGGATTCCCCGGAGAGAGCATCGCCGAGTTCGAGGAGACGAAGCGCTTTCTCGAGGCGGTGAACTTCTATGAAATGCATGTCTTTAAGTACTCGGTCAGGAAGGGAACGGCGGCGGCCTCCATGCCGGTGCAGATCCCGGAAGCGGTAAAGGGCGTCCGAAGCGACATACTTCTTGAAATGACAAGGCGGCAGTCGCAGAACTATCGCAGGCAGTTTCTCTCTGCCCGGGAGGAGCTGCTGCTTGAGGAGATGGCGGAACTGCCCTTCGGACGGTGCTGGAGAGGACATACCAAGAGATATGTGGAGGGATATATCCCCGCAGACACAGC
>CACXGR010000214.1 GCA_902767235.1 uncultured Lachnospiraceae bacterium
CGTCGGCTTTATCCGCCGCGCCCTCAGAAAGGCCGGCATGGAGCAGATCCCGGTCATCAGCGCGAATATGTCGGGCCTTGAGGACAACCCCGGCTTCAAGCTGGACCTCAAGCTGATCAGCCGCGCCGCTTTTGCCATCGTGTTCGGCGATGTCATGATGCGGTGCGTCTACCGCATGCGCCCTTACGAGCTGCGCGAGGGCAGCGTCGAGGCATGCCACCAAAAATGGCTGCGCATATGTTCCGATTTCCTGACGAAGACCTACGGGCTCAATATCCCCAAGGTCCAGAAGATCGCCATCGACATGATCCGCGACTTCGACGCCATTCCGATCCGGGAGGAGCGAAAGCCCCGCGTCGGGATCGTCGGCGAGATCCTGGTCAAATACGCCCCTGCCGCCAACAACTACCTCGTTGACCTTTTGGAGCAGGAAGGCGCCGAGGCGACCGTGCCCGATCTCATGGGCTTTATGCTCTACTGCTTCTACAACCAGGTGTACAAGGCCGAAAACCTGGGCACCAGCAAAAAGACCGCGCTGCTGTGCAACACCGGCATCCGGGCCATCGAAGGGTTCCTGAAGCCCATCAACAAGGCCTATAAAAAGAGCCGGCGCTTCGACCCGCCGGCCAGCATCTACCAGCTGGTCAAATACGCGGAGCCCATCGTCAGCATCGGCAACGAGACCGGCGAGGGGTGGTTCCTCACCGGCGAGATGATCGAGCTGATCCACAGCGGCGTCGAGAACATTGTCTGCATCCAGCCCTTCGGCTGCCTGCCCAATCATGTCGTGGGCAAGGGTGTCATCAAGCACATCCGCAAGCTCTACCCCATGGCCAATATCGCGGCCATCGACTACGATCCGGGCGCCAGCGAAGTCAACCAGCTCAACCGCATCAAGCTGATGCTGGCCACCGCTTCCAAGAATGCGGCCCGAAAAGGCAGGAAACCGGCGAACAAAGACAGTGCAAAAGCAAAGAGAAAGAAAAAAACGCGTTTTTCCTTTCTCGGAAAAAGCAAATAAAACAAATAAGGAAGGGTACTGATCTTCTTTGCGATCGGTACCCTTCCTTAGTGTGCTTTGTCCAATGGTATAATCCTCCTTGGCACTTTCTGTTATGATCCTTTTTCTTTCCACCTTTTTTCTCTTTGTACTGATTGTACTGTGGCGTTCATGGCTGAATCTCCTGCATCACCGAGTGTCGACCCTCTGATCGGATGCTTTCCTCATGTTATAAAAGATGGATCGAAAGATGATTCTTTATAAGAACTTACTCTGCATTCTAAAACGGATCTACTGTTTGATCGATGCGATGATCTGAAATATAAAGTGATCAGCTGTATATTTCTCATCCTGCATCTTTCCGGTTTCCGATCTGTCCTAAAATAAGGTTTTCATCTTGGATAAAGAATGATCGGTTCGCTTGCTTGTTTCTCCATATCTCCGGTTGACATCGGATCTATAATAACTCAAGCTGCTATCGGATCGTATCTCTTATAATTGAAAGAAATATTCTGCTCTGATGAAGATGCACCACTATTATGTGTACTTGAATATGGATGTTTGTCAGCTCCGAATCTTGACTAAAGTTACCTACTATCGGTACTCCAGTGGAGTGTACTGTCCTTCCTTTCTTCCTCTTGTTGAGGAGTATTTGTTTTTCTTTGTGAGTTTATTGTACAAAATCAGGTACAATTTGTCAACAATTTATTCTACTCTTTTATATTTATCTGAATTTTCAGACGAATCGAAACAATTTAAGGTGCTCTTCGTCCATAATAAGAGGCCGCATCTGCTGATTTCTCGGCAAGATGCGGCCTCGGTTGATCTATGGAAGTCAGACCAGCGGATATTTGTCGGTGATCGTCTTGATGATCGCTCTCGCCTCTTCGATCCCGGCTTCCTGCTTCTTGATCACGATGGAAATGGCCTCCGCCACACGGTCAAAGTCCTCGGTCCCAAGGCCGCGGGTCGTGGCTGCGGGAGATCCGAGACGGATGCCGGACGTCACGAAAGGTGAGCGCTGCTCATTCGGGATCGTGTTCTTGTTGGCCGTGATGTGCGCCTCATCCAGAAGGTTCTCCACCTGCTTGCCGGTAAGTCCGGTGCGGGTCAGATCGATCAGCATCAGGTGGTTGTCCGTTCCGCCGGATACGATGTCGATATCTCTGGCCTGCAGGCCTTTGCACAGCGCCTGTGCGTTGTCGAGGACGTTCTGCGCGTAGATCTTGAAAGAAGGATCCAGCGCCTCCTTGAAGCACACAGCCTTGGCTGCGATAACGTGCTCAAGCGGTCCGCCCTGGATGCCGGGGAAGACAGCCTTATTGAAATTGTACTTCTTGGCTGCCTCGGCATTGGCAAGGATCAGTCCGCCCCTGGGTCCTCTGAGTGTCTTGTGGGTCGTGGTCGTGACCACATCCGCATAAGGGAAGGGACTGGGATGAAGGCCTGCTGCCACAAGGCCCGCGATATGTGCGATGTCTGCCATAAGGACAGCGCCGCAGGCATCCGCCGCTTCTCTGAACTTGGCAAAATCAATGATCCTGCCATATGCGGATGCGCCCGCAATGATCATCTTGGGCTTTGTCTCAATGGCGAGCCTTATGAGCTCGTCGTAGTCGATGAAGCCGTTCTCGTTTACGCCGTAAGGCACGATTTTGTAATAGGTGCCTGAGATATTGGCGGCGCTTCCGTGGGTCAGATGACCGCCCTGGTTGAGATTCATTCCCATGAGCGTATCGCCGGGCTTTAATACCGCAAATTCCACCGCCAAATTGGCGTTGGCGCCGGAATGAGGCTGAACGTTCGCGTATTCACATCCGAACAGCTTCTTGGCCCTCTCGATGGCCAGTGTCTCGATCTCGTCGATCACGGCGCATCCGCCGTAATAGCGCTTTCCGGAATAGCCCTCTGCATATTTATTGGTCAGCGGGCTTCCCATCGCAGCCATGACGGCTTTGCTCGTCCAGTTCTCAGAAGCGATCAGCTCTATATGATCATTCTGTCTCTGAATCTCTTTTTCAATAGAAGCTGCGATCTCAGGGTCAGTCATTCTAAGTTCTTCGATGGAATACATTGAATTCTCCTGTCATAATCTTTGGTAGACGGACATTCGTCTATTTTTAGTCATCGGACAATAGTATAACAAGGTCTGAAATGCTCCGCAAGAGAATCTTTCAACTAATAAGCGTCAAAAGAGAGCGGCGCCGTTGTTCAAAATGCTCCTTTTATCATACAGCACTTGCTTTTTCCAAAGTTTAGTTGTAATATTCTACGGAACAATTGAACAAAAGGTATTTTGTATTTCAAAGCGATGAAAAAGGAAGTTTTATGAGAAAATATCAGCTTTTGGATTCGTTCTTGGGAAACAGGCCGCTCTTGGCCGAAAGTCCTTCGTCAGCACTTCTGTGCAGGATCCGCCTGGCAATGCCCATGGCGCTGTACATGCTCTTTTACTGCGTGACTTTTGCCTTGATCGAGAACTGGAACCGGCTGCACTACACCATCATTCACACAGCCGTCGATGATTTGATCCCCTTTTGCGAGGTCTTCATCATCCCTTACCTGATGTGGTTTGCGTATTCTGTCGGATTCACCTTTTACCTGTTTCTGAAGGATGAAAAGAGTTATCACGAGATCGGCACTTTCCTGGCGATCGGCATGACCGCCTTTCTGGCCGTATCCATCATCTTTCCCAATATTTTGATGCTTCGTCCGGAGACCATGCCGCGGGACAACATATTTACGGACTTGTGCCGGATGCTGTACGCCGTCGACACGCCGACCAATGTATCGCCCAGCATCCACGTCTACAATTCCATCGCGGTGATGATCGCCGTATGGAAGACCGATGCAAGGCTGGTGCGCAGCAGGTTCGCGAAGGTCCTGATGACCTTCCTCGGTTTTACGATCATCCTGTCGACGATGTTCCTCAAGCAGCATTCCTTCTCCGATGTGGTCATCGCCACGGGGCTCGCGCTTGTCTCCTACATCCTCGTCTACAAGATGGGATTTGTATTTATCAGAAAGAGACAGCGCAGGGTGCGCTACAGATCGGTGTACGAACATTGAATCAAGATTTAAAAAGGACCGCCGCATGAAGCGACGGTCCTTTTTTCGTCTGTCAATCGATCATTCCGTTTTGTCCGGCCCGGTATCACTCAGCCGCAGCCACGCTCGCGTCCGCGTCCCCATAGCCTTCATGCATGATCATTTCGATTCTGACTGCATTTGTCTTTACGCTGGCGTCATCCGGCCACATGACGTACAGAGGCGTGCTGCCGCCCGAATAGGTGGGCTCCAGTCCGCCTTCGCCCTGGGATGCCGTCTGCTTGAGGATCTCCCAATGCGCATTGTCGGAGAGCTGCATATTGACGAGCTCTGCGATCTTCTTCTGGGACATATTGAGCTGGAAGAATCCGTCCAGGCTGTCCAGGATCTCCGAATAGTGGGGCAGGATCGCCGGAGACATCATCTTCTCGAGGAGCGCCTTGAGAACCTGCTCCTGGTTTCGTCCTCTCTGGTTGTCGCCGTCCGCAAAGCTGTAGCGCTCTCTGCAGAATGCCAGTACCTGGTCGCCGAACATGTCGTGCCATCCCTTGTCAAAGTGATACTCGTCCGTGTAGCAGTCAAAGGGATACTCGACGTATACGTCCAGGCCGTCCATTGCGTCCACGAGCTTGATCAGTGTGTCGAAGTTGACGCGCACGAAGTAGGTGATGTCGATGCCGTAGAGATTCTCCAGGGTCCTCATGGAGGCGTCGATCCCGTAGATACCTGCATGCGTGAGCTTATCCTTCTGTCCGTTGGATATCTCGGGGATCTCCACATAGTAATCTCTGGGGGTCGAAGTGAGCAGGATCCTCTTTGTCTTGGGGTTGACCGTGACGATGATGTTGACGTCGCTTCGACTCGTCTGGGAGATATCGCCGTACACGTCGATACCGCTGATCAGCACGTTGAAGGGTTCGCCGACTTCAACGGATTCCTCTGCGATATCGGTCTGAACGCCGTACTGGTGCAGTACTTTGACCTGGTCTTCGTATTCGTCGTTTTCGAGGGATTCCGCAATGATGGACGTATAGGCCTTGTTGTAGATGGCTGCGTCCACTTCGCCGTCCATCAGGGCCTTTGCCACTTCAATGTCGCTGCCGTATTCCCTGGTCTTGATCTTGGATGAGAGAACCTTCTCAATATCCTCGATCATCGCTTTGCTGCCGCCGGTCTCGCCCGCGGGAGAATGCACGCCGAAGGTGTAATCCTTGGCGTCTGCCAGATCGCCCGCCGGATCATCCGCCCTGACCACGACGATCATATTGTCCGTCTTGAGGGCTTTCTCGCCGCCGCTGATCAGTCCCATGGTCCTGTTAAAATAGGAATTGAATACAAGTACAACGATAATGACCACTGTACTGATTCCGATCCCTCCGATCCGGACCTTTCTGTTGCGCCGCAGATTCATCAGAAGCGTCGCCGCCGCCAGGGCGGTCAGCGCCAGGAACATGAGCACGATGTACTTCCAGGGAAGCATCCCCGATCTCGCCACCGTGAACAGCATGACCAGCGATACGATCACCTGCAGAACGAATGCGACTCTGCCGGAAATCCTGATATATCGGTTGATCTTCTTTCTCTGCGCTTTCATCTCATTGGCGCGCTTTTTCTGCACAGAACCGGGGTTCTGAGGGCGGACCTTGGCGCTCGCAATTCCGGCTGCGCCCGCTCTGCTTGCGGAGCCTGATCTCCGCCTCGCATCTGTCTTTTTGTTTGGATCCGTCTTCCTGTTCGGATCAGTCCTTCGCGCGGAGGCTTTTTTCCGGTTGGGATCCGCTTTGCGCTTAGGACTTGTATTTCGATTTGGATCCGTCTTGGAATTGGGATCCATGTTACGATTAGCCATTCTTAGCTCCTTACGCCTTTCATTACAATATCCTTATTAAAATACTCTATTTTCCCCATAAATGCAATGTTTATCGGCTTTTTCACACTTTTTTTAGAGCTTTGGGAGGCTTGGTCAGCGGCCGTTCCGGGATGAATTCATCCGGGCAGAGCGCTCGATGCAGGCGCAGGTCCCTTCCATTACGGCAGAGCGGAGCCCTTTGGCTTCCAGCACTCTGACCGCCTCGATGGTCGTCCCGGCAGGGGAGCACACCATATCCTTGAGTTCTCCTGGGTGTTTTCCGGTCTCAAGGAGCATCTTCGCACTGCCGAGGACCGCCTGGGCGGCAAATCTATAGGCCTGGGCTCTGGGCATGCCTCCCTGAACGGCGGCGTCCGCCATGGCCTCCAGCATCATGAACACATAGGCCGGCGAGCTTCCGCTGACGCCGGTGACCGCGTCAAAGAGCCGCTCCGGCACGATCTCGAACAGCCCGAAGGTGCTGCAGATCTCCTCCACCCTCTTCATCTCCTCGTCGGTGACCTCTTCACTGCTGCAGGCCGCCGTCATGCCGGCGCCCACCAGTGCGGGCGTATTGGGCATCAGCCGGATCAGGTGAAGGGGCCTGTCGCCGAGTGCCTTTCTCATCCAGGCGATGCTGCGTCCCGCCACGATGCTGACCACCATCTGGTCCTGTGTCACCACATCCCGGATCTGATCCAGGACCACGTCGAGAAACTGCGGCTTGACCGCGAGGAAAAGGATCCGGCAGTTTCGGGCGACCTCCCTGTTGTCATTTGTGACTTCAATGCCGAAGCGCTGCGCGGCTCTCTCCGCGCCGCCCCTCGTCTTACAGGAACCGATGATATCCGAAGGCTGTGCCTGTCCGCTGCGGAGGAGCCCTCCGATCATCGCGCCGGCCATATTGCCGACGCCTATAAAGCCAAGTGTTTTCATCTTACCTCCCACTTCCGTCTTGCTTATTATGACCTCAAAGGGTTATCCTTACTTTCATAACGGTAACATATTACCATATTTTCTGTATCTTGAGGTATCCATATATGGAACATCGCTTTCCACGACGACATAAATACATCACTGTTTTGACCGTACTGGCAGCCGCCGCACTGCTCATCACATCCTGCCGCTCCGGATCAGGGAGCGCCGGCAGGAAGAAGGCCCTCGCCTTTTTGGGCTCCCGGCGCGTTGAGACCGCAAAGGACGGCGGCCGCCTCTATGATATCACGGAATTCGCCGCAGACCCGGAGAGCACGCTCTGCACATACGGAATGTATGACGAGACGCATGTCCTTCTTCTGTACGCCCATGACCGCCCCGGCACCGGGCAGGAGCGAAAAGGCCCCGGGTATACGGCCTGCCTGCTGGATCTCACAGACGGATCCCGGCAGGCGCTGCTGTCCTTTCCCTTTGCCGGCACGCCGGAGGGCTTCTCCGACGGCACGCAGTATCTCGAGATCATAAACGCATCCCCGCTGGTGGTCAGCGACGGGCTCAACGGCCGGATCTATATGCCGGAGATGACGCCTTCCTCCCTGATCCTTCCCGAATGGCTGCGGGGCGCTTCGGTGTTTTTTGACGGCGGCAGGGTCCTGCTCTCGAGCGAGCGCGGCATGATCTTTCAAATAACCGCCGGAGGGGAACTTGAGACCCTGTGGCGGCTCCCGCACACGCTCCGAACGCTCAGGCCTGTCGTCTCCGGCCATGAAAACGTGCTCACTTTCTCTACTCTTTTAGGTTCTGATCCTTCCGCCGCCATACTGGCAGACGTCGATCCCGTGAGCGGAGATAGCCGTCTGTACCAGTCCGCTCTCTCCGAGAGCGATTTCGCCTGTTCGGACGGAGATCTGCTCCTGAATACCGCTTACGACAGTGCTCCCCTCCTGTGTGTGTGCAGTCCCGCGGGATCATGGCGCAGAGAGCTTCCGATCCCGGAGGCGCTCATGGCTGCGCCGGGTGCAGATACAGGCGCCGCAGCATCGGACGAGGGCGCAGCCGGCAGTGCCGGCTTTGTCTCGCTCAAGGCCTCCCCCCTCTCCCTGCGTGACGGCTGGTGCTGCTGGTCCCTCAGTGACAGCAGCGGCCGCCCTTCCGCTCTCTATCTGTGGGATACGGCTTCCGCCCGCAAAGCGCCATGGGACGCCCCCTCAGAGACCGGCTGGCAGGAACCGTCTCCCACAGATTACGGCTCGCTCAGTGAATTCGCCCGGCGCCTGGAGGACCGCTACGGCGTCCGGATCGTCCTGGGCGAAAATATTCCCGCCGTCTTTTCGGACTACCGCGCTCAGGTCGAGACCGATCCCGATATGATCCGCGGCACGCTTTCGGTACTGGACAATGTGCTCTCCCGCTATCCCGAGGGCTACTTCACTTCCCTGCGCGGAAACTATTACCGTGACGTCGTCTTCTACCTGACAGGAGAGCTGGCTCCCCTGGACGAGGACTACAGCATCTCCAATGCCGGTGCCTTCACCACGGACTGCGACGGGCTCTGCCAGCTGGCCCTGTGTCTCGGGAGCGACCCGGATCCCGCCATGGTGGTGCATGAGCTGACGCACGCCGCTGATTACCGCTTTTCAGGAGAGGACCTGTGGGACGACGACGAATGGAATGCGATGAATCCCGCCGGCTTTTCCTATTACAATTCCTATATCGATGAAAACGGGGAGAGTTATGAGTTTTCCGGAAGCAAAGCCTACACCGCAGAGGGCGGCGCCCCGGATGATGAGATCTATTTTATCGACGCCTACAGCAAGACGTACAGCATGGAGGACCGGGCGCGGCTCATGGAGAGCCTTTTGACCGGCGCAGATCCCCTGATAAATTACGGCGGCTGCCCGCACATACAGGAAAAGCTCGCCTATTATGCCCGCTTTCTCCGACAGAACCTGGATGACGGGACCTGGCCGGCCCGCACGGAATGGGAAGAGGCGCTCGAAAGCGCCTCTTTGAAATGATGATCTGTGATCGTCAGAGCGCAGCCAGCGCCTGAGATACCGACAGGACGATCTCGTCGGCAGCTTCCCGCAGCTGTTCCGGCGCTTCCGGGAATGTGAAGCCGATATCGGAGGCTTCCAGAAGCGGCAGGTCGTTGAAGGAATCGCCGATCCCTCCGATCTTGTCGATCCCGAACAGTTCCTTGACTTTGGTGATGCCGGTTCCCTTTGAGCATCCGGCGGCCACGATGTCCACATGCCGGACATTCTGATAGGCGCACACATATTCGCCGTACTTCTCACGGATCTGCGCAGCCGCTCTCGCGGCTGCTTCTTCATTTTCCAGTCTCATAGACATGCCGTAGATATCCGGCGTGATCCCGTCGAAGTCCTTCACACGGATCTGGAGCGGATATTCCGGCGTATTGATCGTATAGACCTTTCCGCCCGCGTGGATCACCTGCGCCGCCTGCGCCGCGTAATCCCGATAGATCCGCCCTGCCGCTCCGCGGTCCATAGGACAGCTGTAGAGAACTTTTCCCTCTCTGTCCACGATCAGGGCGCCGCTGACGGAAATGATAAAATCGGGGCGTATGAAATTGCCGACGATATCAAATATGCTGTCCGGCGAACGGCCGGTGCAGATCCCGAATACGCCGCCCCGCTTTTGATAGAAAAGGATCTCGAATACGTCCTGGGCGTGAAAGCGCTCCTCTGTGTTCATAAAATACAGTGTTCCGTCAAAATCACTGGCTAGTGCTGTTTTCAAATCTTTCTCCTGTCATTGCGTTTGATCGTCCTTAGGAGCCGCTGCTCTATGATCCGGCTGTTCCAGAGGCAGGATCTGTCTGAGCGCTTCCATCAGCGCGCCGGGCTCCACCGGTTTGGCCAGATAGGCGTTCATCCCCGCGCTCCGGGCTTTCTCCATGTCCTCGTCAAAGGCGTTGGCGGTCATGGCGATGACCGGCAGGTTCGCGTGCTCGTAGTCGTACATCTTCCTGATATTGCGCGTCGCCTCATATCCGTCGATGCCCGGCATCTGGATGTCCATCAGCACCGCATCATAGTATCCGCGGTCCGATCTCGCGATCATGATGATCGCCGTCTGCCCGTCCGGCGCCGTCTCTACGATAAAGCCGTCATCTTCCAGCAGTTCTTTGGCGATCTCCCGGTTGAGCTCATTGTCCTCCACCACCAGGATCCGGATCTCTTCCGGCTTTTTGACAGCCGGATGCTCCTTCGGACTGCTGAACACGGCTGTCTTGGACAGCGATGCCGCGGCGCTCTTGTCCGCATGCCCTTCTTCCTGACCCGCGCCCGTCTCTGATCCGTCCTCTTTCTTATAGCGCATCGCGAGAGAGACGGTGATCACGGAGCCTCGTCCCTGCCGGCTGTCTATCGTCAGGGATCCGCCCATGGAATCCACGATCCCCTTGCAGATCGCCATACCCAGGCCGCTTCCCATCACCTTGCTCACCGTAGAATTGTTCTCACGCTCGAAGGGCTCGAAGATCCTGCTCTGAAATTCTCTGCTCATGCCGATCCCGGTGTCGCTCACGGTGAATTCCAGCGCCGCATAGCCGGCGGGTGCCCCTCTCTTCTGTGAGACCGACAGGCGGATCCTGCCCTGCCTGGGCGTGTATTTGACCGCATTGCTGAGAATATTGAGAAGAAGCTGGGTCACCCGCAGCTTGTCACAGAGTACCAGCTCCGGCACGTCGGGTGCGATCCTGAATTCATACTCGTGTTCCCGGACAAGGATCTCCGGTTTCATAAGGTCCGTCACTTCCTGGATGATCTCCCTGAGGTTGACCCAGGATTCCTCCAGGACCATCCGGCCGCTCTCGATCCGGCTCATGTCCAGGACATTGCCGATCAGCTCCAGCAGATGGTTGCTGGAAGCGATGATCTTTTCAAGGCTGTTTTTGACCTTCTGCGGCTCATCGATATGGGACACGGCGATGTTGGCGAAGCCTACGATCGCGTTCATGGGCGTTCGGATGTCGTGGGACATATTGGAGAGAAATGCGCTCTTGGCGTCGTCCGCATGTCTCGCCTGCTCCAGGGCGTCCTCCAAGAGCCTTCTCTGTCTGAGTTCTTCCTGCCTCTCCTCTTCAATATTGGCAAACCCCAGCAGCATTTCCATCGGCCGGCCGCTTCCGATCCTGACGCCCTTCACCTGATAGTACTGGGGCGCGCCGTTATTCCCGGAGCGGAAGGTGAAGACAAATCCCTTTTTCTTCTGCAGCACTTCTTTGACTCTGTCTATGCGCAGCGAATTGATGAAGTTTTCCCGGTCCTGCCTGTAAACGCCCTTATAGGCAAATGCCTCGACGGAATCCGTGTAGCTGGGCAGGAAGATGTCGCTGTATTTCTTCATCAGCCTGTCCGCGCGCCTGTATATGTCGTAGGAATCCGAATCCAGATCGACAAAATAGACCGACTCGTAGTCATTGGAGAGCACGTTGATCAGCTCCATCCGCCTGGTGCTCTCGGTCTCTATCTTTTTGCGTTCAGTGACATCGCGCACGATGATCACAGCCATGATGTCGCCGGTGATGTCATCCCTGGAGAGCGTGATGATCTCCCGGAGCCACACGCGGTTTCCGAAGCGGTCCTGCACGAGATATTCGATCCAGGGGTCCCGCTCGCCGATCTTGTACATCTCGATGAGGTTCACTCTGGAGACCATCTCGCGGAACTGGTCCACGTTGTCAGATAAGATCCTCTTCTCCCAGCTCGCGACATGCTGATCGAAGCAGCCCGGAATATCGACCCCGGGCACCCGGTAAAACAAGTCCTCATTTCTGTTGATGACCGTGTTCACGGTATTTCTGGTCAGATTGACTTCAAAAGTGGAGATGGAATCATAGGTCAGCGCTCCCTTATAGATCTTCTCTCTGGCCTGCCGGAGGGCCTGAAGCGAAGGCGCCACCATCTCCGCCTCTCTGTCCTCCAGGATCTTCTCATTCTCCGCTTCGCGGACCGTCATGCCTTTGGGGATACAGGCGACGACCTTGACCGGGATCCCGTCCCGCATCTCCAGTCTGCGGTTCTCGATCTTCTTCCACTGGCCGTTCTTCATCTGATAGGAAAGCGTAAAGCTGTTCCGTTCAGCCAGCACCTTCCGGATATTTTCGATGCTGCCCATCATCTCCCGCCATGACGAGTATTCCGGCAGGAGCCTTGTGTAACTGTAGACCCGGTTGAACTCCGAATAGCAGTCGCCTTGCACCGGATCGGGCTCATCCGTGTCCTCGGCGTCCAGTATTTTCTCAATGCTGTCTTTCTCCAGATCGATCAGGTAGATCCGGCTGTAATTGTCCAAAAAGGATTGCATAAGTTCATCTTTGTAGCGTAAGATCATATCCTCTCCTTTACGGCCGGCGGTACGGCCTCATGTTCAAAGATCAGTAATCCACCTTCATCAGACATAATCCCTGTGCCGGCGCCGTGTATCCGGCCGTTTTCCTGTCGCACGCCTCTATGATCGCCGCCACGTCCTCCGGCTCCCGCTTTCCCAGGCCCACTTCCAGGAGTGTTCCCGTCATGATCCTGACCATGTTCTGCAGAAATCCGTTGCCATGGTAGTAAAACCTGATATAGCTGCCGCTCTCCTCGATCCGGATCACATCCACGACCCGGACAGTCGATTTCTTCATCCTGGGATTGCCGCAGAAGCTCCGGTAGTCATGCATGCCGGTCAGGTACTCCGCCGCCTCCCGCATGCGCTCCACATCGGGCGCCTTGTCCAGCACCGTCACGTAGCGGCGGTCAAATACCGGCTTGGACGGCCCGTACCAGCAGGTATACCGGTAGGTCTTTCCCACCGCCTTGAAGCGGCTGTGGAATCTGTCCGCGGCGATCCTGACGCTGTTCACGCTTATGTCGTCGGGCAGATAGCGGTTCATATACGCCTGTATATCCTCCTCTGGGAGATCCGTGTCCAGAAGGACATTGCAGGTCATGGCCCTGGCGTGGACGCCGGCGTCCGTCCGCCCGGCGCCGATCACCGTGACAGACTCTCCCTCCGGCATCTGCACCATCTGGTTCAGGACCGACTCCAGTTTGCCCTGTATGGTCATTTCCGTGTCCGGCTGATGTTCCCAGCCAAAATACCGCGTTCCGTCATAGCTGACGACCATCTTGTAATTTTTCACGTTTTCCTCCATGCCAAAGC
>CACXGR010000215.1 GCA_902767235.1 uncultured Lachnospiraceae bacterium
GTGCTCCGCGGCGTAGTCCTCGATCAGCTTGTCGGCGCGGAATCTCTCGCCGCAGGCCTTGCAGTCCATGAGCGGATCGGAAAAGCTCGCCAGATGGCCGCTGGCCACCCAGGTCTGAGGGTTCATCAGGATCGCGCAGTCAACGCCGACGTTCTCGGGGCTCTCCTGCACAAACTTCTGCCACCATGCCCTCTTGACATTGTTCTTGAGCTCTACGCCCAGGTTTCCGTAATCCCATGTGTTGGCCAGACCGCCGTAGATCTGGGAACCGGGGTAAATGAATCCTCTGGCATTACAGAGTGCCACGATCTTTTCCATTGTCTTTTCCATTGACTTTCGTGCTCCTTTTTATCTTTGATATTATTTGTTAACTAGAGTTTGAGTCATCGACGTTATATTATAAGGGAATACTGCCTATTTTGCAACGAAGAATGCCGTCTTTGAGCGGCCCCGCGCTCTTTTGGGCAGCGCCGCGCCTCTCCGCTGTGCTCATCCCAGCACTTCCAGGATGTCAAGGCTCTGAAAGCGGTGGTTCCAGGTCCTTGCGCACAGCCATCGGGCGTAGGCCTCCAGCTCCGAGAGCACTTCCTGCTTCACCGTGAAGGAGTACACCCTGGCTGGCGGCGTCCTGTAGAGATAGTCCAGCGTATAGAGAGTGGCGTCGAGATACCGGATCCCTCGCTGCGGCCCCGGATACTCCCCCTCCAGCATGACCGACTTGATCTCAAATACAGCCCGCACCAGGCGGTTGTCGAAGGCGTCCGACTCCAGCGCCCGAAGGCTCTGGTAGGCAAGGAGGAGAAGCGGCGTGTCGTCGTTGTTCTCCCGCGTCACGTACATGAGGATCTCCATGAAGTAGGAGCCGTAACAGGCGGCAGCGGGATCCAGGCGCAGCTTCTCAAAGAAGTTGTCCACCCTGGCCTCCAGGATCCGGACAGCGCTCCTGCTCTCATCGATCTTAAAGGTGCCGAAGACGAAGGGGGATGCCGCCGCCATCACGGGGCTGCCCGGCTTTCTGGCGCCCCTGGCAAATCCCGAGATCCTTCCCCTCTCTTTGGTCAGTATCTCTATTCTTCTGTCATATTCACCGGCGGGGACGCTCTTAAGGACCATCCCTGTCACTTCACTTACGGAACTCATTTCTGCATCCGACTCACTGATCTTTCGTTGTCAGCGCTTTCTCTTCTTATTTGTACTTGCGCATATCGTAGCCGAAGGACTTCATCTGCAGCTCGTTGTCTTTCCAGTCCTTGCGGACCTTCACCCAGAGCTTGAGGTTCACCTTGCACTGCAGCATGTTCTCGATGTCCGTCCTGGCCGCGGTCCCGATCTTCTTGAGCATGGCGCCCTGCTTTCCGATCACGATCAGCTTGTGGCTCTCGCGTTCGCAGATGATGGAGGCGTCGATATCGCAGATCTCGGTGCCGTCTCTCCTGGTGCGGTTCTTCATGCTGTCAATGGTCACCGCGATCCCGTGGGGCACTTCTTCCTGCAGAAGTCTCAGGGCCTTCTCCCTGATGATCTCCCCGGCGATCTCCCTCTCTGTCTCCGTCGTCACCTGGTCCTCGTCGTAGAAGGGCTCTCCCTCCGGAAGCAGCGCGAACAGGCTCTCCAGAAGATCATCGGTGCCGCTCCCGGTCCTTGCGCTGACAGGGATGATGGCTTTGAGATTTGTCGCGGCGGCCGCCTTTCCTTCCGCCGTTCTCTCCTCATTCTGCGCCTTCACCGCCTCGTCGTAAGCCCGCTGATAAGCGGCGATGACGGGAAGGATCTGCGCCTTTTTGACGGAGTCGATCTTATTGATGAGGATCAGGACGGGCGTCTTCACAGCTGCCAGCTGCTTTGCGATGTCCTTGTCATCCTCGCTCATCTTCTCTTTGGGCTCCACGAGCCAGAGCACCGCGTCCACTTCCTTGAGCGTGCTCTGTGCGGCTTTGACCATGTATTCGCCCATCTTGGTCTTGGTGTGATGGATGCCGGGCGTGTCCAGAAAGACGACCTGTCCCCGGTCCTCTGTCAAAATAGTGCGGACCTGCGTCCTCGTCGTCTGGGGCTTGTAGGACGTGATCGCGATCTTCTGGCCGATCAGGCGGTTCATGAGTGTGGACTTGCCCACATTGGGCTTTCCGATGATCGTTGCAAAACCGGCCTTCTTCTTAGATCCCTTGTCTCTTGTCATGTCGTTGTTTTCTGCCATGCAGCTTTGTACCTTACCTTCTGAAAAATGTAATTCGGACAGTTCAGTGCCCGATCCTTTACTCAAGCTTCTCTAATCTGTCAAATCTTCCGGCTTCTTCGCCCAGTTTCTGCGCATTGCCGACCACACATAGCGCATCCTCGCTCAGGAATGCCTCGACGTGTCCGGCCAGCGCCCGAATATCCTCCGGCGAGCAGTCCAAAAGTTCCAGCCTCTCTCTGAGCATCTTCTCCTCGGTCAAGCCCGTCATATAGGCTGTGAGCGAATACTTGCCGTATGTCGGAGGCGTCATGGGGTGATCCAGCGTGCTCACCGCGCCGATGATGTACTTGGTCATGGTGCGCTCATCCGCCTCAAAGCTGCGGATATAATCCGGCGCGCTGTCAAATACGTCCAGCGTCCGGCTCAGATGGGGATCCCTGTAGGAGACAAAATAGGCATTTCCGTCTTTGGAGAAGCTGCTCATGCAGCCGTAGGCGCCGCCCTTGACCCTGACATTGTTCCACAGATAGTCGTAGCCCATGATCACGCGCAGGACTCTAAGGGCACCCGTGTAGGCACAGCCCCGCATGCCAAAGCTCCCGGCCCGGCAGACGAACTGGACCTGTCCGGCGGTCGTAAAGCCTTCCTTTACCTTGACCGGCGTGACCTTGAAAGGCTCGCCGTATTTTGCCAGGTCTTCCTCTCCGGTCCTGCCCGCGGGCAGCACGGCGAGCAGCTCTCCCGACTTCTGAGTGACCGCGCCGATACTGCTCTCATCCGCCGTGCAGTCCGTCATCAGGTGGTCCGCCCGGAAGATAAACGCCGCCATCTGCTCCAGTATCTGCGTGAGTTCCCCGGACTCTCCTTTTTCCAGAAGGCCGCAGACCTTGTCCAGCTGATGATATGCGTTCACGCCATTTACGCAGTCCATGATCAGCGCCGTCTCGGAGAAGCCTGCCGAAGCCCTGACCGCCGCAGTGGCGTGTCCCGATGCGGGAAGGTCCGCGCGCATAGCGGCTCTCTCTTCCTCCAAAACTTCCAGGATCCTCTCCCAGCTGTTCCACTTCGTAGTCAGCAGGATCTCCCTGATCAGCCGGTACGCATCGGCCAGGTTTGCGTGGAGCACTTTGCAGTTGATCTCTGTCATCATCCTATAGTCGGACGGATCTCCGTTCCTGGTATAGACAGTGATCGCAGAGCCGATGCCGCCGGTGTATATATTGATCTCCTGATCCAGCTGCGCATAGCTGAAATTCTCCGTATCAAGGACGCCCAGAAGCGTCTTGAAGATGCCCAAATAGGGGAAGAACTTCTGCGGAAGTTTTGAGATATCGAACATGAAGGTCAGATAGTCGATCCCGGACGTATTCAGGGGATGGGCCACTACGGTGGTCTCTGCGACTTGATCGCCCTTCTCTGTGACAGCCTTCTCGATCCGGTTGACGAAGGGCTTGATCCTTCTGTCCAGGTCCTCCCTGCGGAGCATGGGGATCTTTTCCAGATCCTCCCGGGAATTGGGCGTCTCCTGCCATCTGCGAAGCGCCGCCAGATCGTCGACGATCTTCTGCCGCTCCTGCGCGGTCAGGCTCTGGGCATAGGCCTCCAGTTTCTGCCGGAGTTCTTCCGCCATCTTCTCTGTCAGGCCCGCCTCGGGCGTCATCACGACGATCGCCTTGTGGGGGGTCTCCAGGAAGTGCTTTCGGATCAGTCCCTCAAAATATCCCTTGTCCATCTTCGCCCTGAGCGCCGCAAAGGCCTCTCCCAGCTCGAGATTGATAAAAGGCGTCATGTCATTATAAAGCCATGTGTCCAGGGCATTGAGGCCGTACACCAGTCCTTTGGGATAGGAGCCGTAGTTGGCCTCCCTGTACTTGAACTCAAAGCGGTTGATGCTGGCCAGCAGCGCGCGCTGGTCAAGGCCCTTGTCCGCCATCTCTCTGAGAGTGTCCTCGATGGTCTTTACAAACTCATCTTTCTTTTCGGGATCCGTATACTTGGAGGTAACGGTATAGCTGGGCTGTCTGATACCGAGTTCCAAAAGGGAGTAGACATCCTCGCCGATTCCCTTGTTCCTCAGCGCTTTTTTGACCGGGGCGCCCTCGGCGTCACAGAGCATGTAGTCAATGACCTTGAAGGCCAGACTGAGTTCCGTGTCCTGTCCGTCCTCTGCCAGCGACACATTCCATGTGAGGTAGCTGCGGCCCTTCAGTTCCTCTTCTGACTGCACCGAGTAGTGCTCCGTCGCCTCGACGGGCTTCTCAAAGGCCGGCTCCGCCGGGATCTCGGAGTCGATCTCCAGTCTGTCAAATGCTGACAGATAGGCCTCGTCCAGATACGTGAGGCGCTCCTCCATGTCCATATTGCCGTACATGTAGATGTAGCTGTTGGAGGGGTGATAGTATCTTCTGTGGAAGTCCAGATAGGCCTCGTAGGTCAGGTCCGGGATATAGACCGGATCTCCGCCGGACTCCACCGCGTAAGGAGTGTGCGGATAGAGCGAAGCGTAAATGCTTCTTGCCAGCACATCGTCCGGAGAGGACAGCGCACCCTTCATCTCGTTGTAGACGACGCCGTTGACCGTGATCGGGCTCTTCGCGTCGTCCGCCTCGTAGTGCCAGCCCTCCTGCCGGAAGATATTCTGCTCCCTGTAGATATTGGGATAGAATACAGCATCCAGATAGACGTGCATCAGGTTCTTAAAATCCTTGTCATTGCAGCTGGCAACGGGGTACACCGTCTTATCCGGATACGTCATGGCATTGAGAAAGGTATTGAGAGATCCTTTGGCGAGCTCTATAAAAGGATCTTTGACCGGGAAATCCCTCGATCCGCAGAGCACCGTGTGCTCAATGATATGCGCCACGCCCGTCGAATCCTTGGGCGGTGTGCGGAATGCGATATAGAATACTTTATTGTCATCCTCCGAAGGGATCAGGGCGATCCGGGCACCTGTCTTTTTGTGCCGGAGCAGCACGCTGTCACATCCTGTGTCCCTAAGAAATTCATGCTGCAGAAGTTCGTATTTGTCCAGAATCTTTTTGCTGATTTCCATTGTCACCTCATTACCGTAACGCTGAACGTCACTCTGTTATCTGTTGATCATCCGTATAAACACTCATAAGCCCGGCTGATGGCCGGACTTGCTGTCATTGCTGTTGTATGTCGAATAGTTATTATTATAAATAATAATTCACAAAAAGATAGACTGAAAGTAAAAAACAGGGCTGCCGCATTCCCCCGGAAGTAAAAATGTCAGTGCTTTCGGCAGAATCGAACTTTTGCAATGAAAAGGAACCGTCCTCATAGAAAACGTCAAAAAAATTCCAGATTTGGTACACCAAGTCTGGAATTTCCTGTGTGTGAGATACTTTGTTCAGTCTTCTTATGGATTAGAGGGGAGTCGAACCCCTGTCCAAAAGCCAATTCAATGTCCTTCTACTATCATAGACGGTTTTTTCGGATCGCTCCCATTCCCTCCACCGGCGGAAAACAGTCAATCCACCGGTTTTAGTAGCTTCATGATACGCCCGCGGAGGCAAAGCTTACTCCGTGTCGTTTCCCGCTTTCATAACGCCGGAGCTGCAGGATGCGGGTGTCCTCCAGACGACGGGCGGCTATTAAGCTGCCAGTGCTA
>CACXGR010000216.1 GCA_902767235.1 uncultured Lachnospiraceae bacterium
CAACGGATGGTTTTATCACTACCCGGATTTCATGGTCATGACAAAATCGGGAAAGCTTGTCCTGATCGAAGCAAAGGGCGACTACCTGGATGGAGATGACAGCAAGGATAAACTTGAGCTTGGACGGAAGTGGCAACAGCAGTCAGGCAAGGACTACCGGTACTTCATGGTATTTGAGAAGAAAGTGCTTGGCCTTGACGGCTCATATACGCTGGATGAGTTTGTCGATGTGATGAAGAAGCTGTAAGTCACCATGATCATAACGCATCAAAAGTTCGAAATAGAAAAGCTTAGAGAAGATTTCCAGGCTGCGGAACGGGATGCAAGGTATATCCTTGCTGAGCGAGAAAAGGAATATCTCGAACGAAAAGTGGAGATGTTCTCCGAGAAACCTCAGCAGGTAGCGCGAGCACTCCCTGAAGAGACAATTGGCCAGGACTGCGTACAATCCTTTATCTCCAACATGTCAGCGCCGACATCTGGCTTATCAATCAGGCTGTGATTGATAAGATCAAAGAATTGTACGGTGTGGATATTCGGCCGAAGAAGAGCAGAAAGAAAATCTGGGGGAGAAAAGAACCGCACTGATTGATGAAGCATACCGGAATAGACATAAAAACGAAAGGAGAACCTCAAAATGAAAAAGCAGTTATCCGTTGTCCTTGTTTTCGTCCTGATCCTCTCCCTGGCACCGTTATGCCATGCCGACACCGACACGCTGGCGGACTGGAACATCAGAATCACTGTCCCGGACGGCAAGACGGCCGTGCTGAAAGGGAGCGAGTATTACATCTACGGTCAGCAGGAAGGATCAATCCCTTATGTGATGCTGAGACCTTACCGCTATGATGACCCGGAAGAATTCATTGCGGATTTCACGGAGTATATGCAGGGGCAGTATGCTGATCTGACGGTTACTTCTCCGGCCGTGCAGAAA
The DNA here is from genome assembly GCA_902767235.1 of uncultured Lachnospiraceae bacterium. Taxonomy (GTDB): domain Bacteria; phylum Bacillota; class Clostridia; order Lachnospirales; family Lachnospiraceae; genus CAG-791. The sequence continues at coordinate 938 of CACXGR010000216.1, forward strand.
ATCATCGGCAACAAGCGCTGCCGTGAGATTGACTACACCTATACCGTCAGCGGATATGATGTGCGTGACCGCCGCGTGGTTTTCACGGCGGACGGACTGACATACATGTTCGCGTCCAAAGAAATCGAATCCAACGGGATGACCGTCGGCAGCATGCTGGACGATGTGGTGGCGGATTGTGAGCTTCTGGGTCCCGGAGCGGACAGTGTTCTAATAGCGGGAGGCGTCGGAGAACCGCAGGATCCATCCGCCGGAGCGCCCGCTGCGGCGGAAAAAATGATCAGCCCGGCATATGTTTACTATGACGAGGACGGACTGCCGAAGTACTGGCTGGACTTTACCGGCAGCGTCGCCGACAATCTTGTGCTGCACTGCTTCTTCTTTACAGACTCCTGGTACGAGTCCTGGTACATTCTGGACTTCAACTCCTCCGTTGCGAATTCCCATCAGGACACCTATCGCATCGAGAATGTATATGATTCCAGAGGCGGAGATGTCTCAAACTGGTTCAGGACCGTCTCCCTCACAATCAATGACGATTCCGTCAGTCTGTATATTGAACGAAACCCCTCTACCCTGGCGGGCGGTCCGGACAGCACGATTCTGGACGGCTTATATGAAATGACCCCGGAAATGGCGGGCATCGTTTATGAATATACGGAAGGCAGAGAACTCAAGAGCTGGCTCGTCCTGAATTCCGGGAACGCGGAGCTTCACTTCGCCGACGGCGGGGTCTGGTACCTTGAGCCGGAGGCAGGCGAAGGCAGCACCGTGAACATCGCGCGTATTGTCTCGCAATCCGGAGAAGAGGTTTCTTTCCGGAGCATGGCCGTTACCTATGTTCAGGGAGCGATGATGATCAATGCGGAAGCAGGTGAGGCGTTCTCCGGTGTGTTCCTGTACAACCCGCGGGTTTTCCTGCAGAGAAATGACTGCGGTGCGTCCGAGATCGGAAGAATGGCGCAGCTGTATTATTATCGGCATCACAATTTCTATCCGCCGGTGGCGGATGTGGAGCCAAACGCGGACGGGACATTCTCCGTGCACCTCTACGAGATCGTGAACAATGGAGACGGTACGTATCACACGGCAACCTCCGCCTGGTACACCGTGGATGCGGCAGGGATCGGTGCGGATGACCTGTTTGGGAATCCTGTGGATTTGAGGATGTGATAAAAGGACTTACCTCAATGAACAAAGAGAAAATCATTACACTTCTTTCGGATATCATGGCTATAGAAGCTTCCCGCGGCTATATGGGCGTTCCGAGTTTCGGCTCGGGAAAAGGAGCGAAGCGCGCGACGAAACTCTTGCCGCTAAAGGAAGCACACTGTGAGGCAGAACCGAAAGAGAAGGGCTCCTATCGAGAGGCGTATCAGAACGTGATAAACGCATTCATGAAATGCGGAAAAGTTCTGGAAGAAGACGACTTCAACGGCACAGTTACTGGTGTCGTCTATGCAGGAATACAAGATATGAATCCAGCAGTCATTGTCGTAGAGGTTGAACAGGAAAACCTTAAGATTTCCGCGTATGCCAAAGAAGGCCTTATCAATCAGCAAACCGCTGAAAAGGCGATAGACAAGTTTGCAGGTGCTTTATAACCGGTAAGAGGTAGAGGCCGATGACCAGAAAAGAATTCGCAGACCATATGAATCGTATCGACCCCGAATCTCCCACAGCTGTGGATGATCTGGCGGCTCTCTTTGAAAAGGATTATCAGGAAGAGGGGAGAGATCTGACAGACCAGGCTGTGGCTGAAGAACTCAAGGCCACGGCAGAAGCGGACCTCCACCATCACATGACTTGCTATGATGATCTGCTGGGCAAGATAAACGGAGAACTGCGTAAGGCCGGAGCAACCGAAGCACAGATTAACTGGGGCCTGTTCGGTGATGTAGAGTTACCTGCGCTGGCATATCTCCGCTGCAATAATATGGCGAAGCGTCTGATCCAGCACAGTTACCAGATCACATACTGCCTTGGAGAGCTGAAGATGCTGAGCAGGTATACGGATCATGTGGATGTGGCGGAGCTGGAGCGAGTTCGAAAGGAATACCGGAGAAGATTTGGATGATCACACAGAAAAACGGACGATACGAGTGGAACGGAACCGTGGACGTTTCCTACGAGCACAAGACCTTCAAGATTGTGTTCGGCGTCTGCGGTGGCCTGTGCATAGTATTCATCATCATGGCCCTTGCCCTGGGCGGCGATATGCTCGGCGTCATCCTCCTTTCAGACCTCGGCGTTATGGCGGTCTGCGGTCTTGTTTGCTTCCTGTTCAATCTGAACGCTGGGAACCGGAAACAGGCCTACACCATGACGGAAGACTGCATTATTATTGGCGTCGGGAGAGCACAGAACCCGTTCTTCTACAAGAGTATCCGGAAAGCGATAGTGTATACAGGGAGAAACATGATTGAACTGCATACGCTGATCGGTCACGGCCCTGTATTTGCAGATCATAACGACTTCGGTTTTGTCAGGGATTATATCCTGCGGAGGCTGCCGGAGACGGCGGAAGTGGTGTACGAATGAGAAAAATGAAGTGCTGGAAAGGCAAATGAATGAACCCTCTCAATAAACACAATTTCTATAAGTCCCTCAGAAAAATGCTGGTTTCCGAGTTTGGAGAGCCTGAAGGCACTCAAATCTGGGAAGAAGCGGGGATCGAGCTTGACAGGATAACGGCGGAGAATCCCGGAATAGACGACCGCAACGGCTCTCTTGTGGTTCCGCTTGTTGCGCTCTATAAAACGCTGGAAGCACATGGCAAAGATGCCGAGCGCCTCTTGAACGCGTTCGGAGATGAACGAGGGGAATTCTTTGGAAAGCTCGTCCATGTGTTTACATCCACACCCGGAGTCGACCGGCTGCTGTGGAAGAACTGTGAGAAGATCATGCAGTTCATGTCAAGTCCGGGGCTCGGTTATAAAAGACGGCTCATGAGCACTCCGCCGGAGATGGTCGGTGTGGATATCCTGTCATGCCCGTACCATGAGCTGGCAAAAGAACTGGGTGCGGAGAAGGCGGTGCTCGCCATCTGCTACATGGATAAGAAGTATATGCAGGGGTTCCGGCATATCCGTTATGAGAGAAGCGGTGCAGTCTCCGAAGGCGCGGAGTGTTGCGATTACCGGCTGAGGTTTGATAAGGGGAAGAGATGATCTGGCAAATATTGTTCTGCATCCTGATCGGATACGCCTTTGGCAATTTCAGCCCGGCATATCTGTTCGGAAGGACAAAAGGATATGATATCAGGGAGGAAGGTTCCGGCAACGCCGGCGCGACAAACGCTTTCATCCTTGTGGGAAAGCACGCCTTCTTCATCACGGCGGCGCTGGATATTCTGAAGGCCTTTCTTGCCTGCACCCTTTGCCGTTTCATCTTCCCGGAACTTCTGATCGCCGGCCCCCTCGCCGGGGCGTCCTGTATCATCGGTCATATGTACCCAGTGCTTCTCCGGTTCCATGGAGGAAAAGGTTTGGCCAGCCTCGGAGGAGTGGTTCTGGCCTGGCGATGGAAATGGTTTCTTCTCCTGCTCGCCATCGCCATCGTGATCGCTTTCGCAACACGCTATGTCTGTCTGGTGGCGCCGACCATGTCTCTTGTGTTTCCGGGGGTTTACTACTGGAAGACGGGGTATGCTCTTGGCGCGGCTGTTCTGCTCATCCCGGCGATTCCCATCTTCATCAAGCACTGGCCGAATTTCGTGCACATTGCGGATGGCACAGAGATGCGAACCAGCTTCATCTGGGACAAAGAAGGGGAGCTGAAGCGCATCGGAAAATGGGACGAGAAAACGATAGAGAAGCTGGAGAGAAGAGGGTAATGAACACAATCCATCACATTGCTATCATATGCTCGGATAAGGATGTTGCACTCCATTTCTACCATGACCTACTCGGCTTCCCGATTATCCGTGAACATTACCGACCAGAGCGTGATGACTGGAAGATTGATCTGAAGCTTAGTGATAGCACAGAACTCGAACTCTTCATTATGAAGGGGCATCCACAGCGGCCAAGCCCGGAGGCGTACGGCCTGCGTCATCTGGCTTTCCGCGTTGCCAGCGTGGATGAAACGGTGGCGGAGCTTGCCAGCAAAGGGATCGAGTGTGAGCCGGTTCGTCATGACACCTTCACCGGTGAGAAGATGACGTTCTTCCAAGATCCGGATGGCTTGCCGATTGAAATACACGAATGAAACTTCTCATCATTCCGATATCGCAAATCTACCGGGGACTCCGCAGGGGAGCGGCAAGGCTGCTCGGCGAGAAGGAAGCCCGGTCTCTGGAGAAAGATGTGGTGGATTTCATCAATGAAGTCTATGACAACACAGTCGGTGATGTTATGAAGAAGGTGCGAAGAGAATGAAGCGGATGCTTGCAATGAAAAGGGGACAGATTTGACTTTCCATTTCAGCGGTGTGATCCGCTATATCTCGCATTCTATGCGTCCGATCACCTGGGAATGGCTGTTAATTGCAATTCTGCTCGGTGCTGTTGCTGCCGCGGTCGTCCGGCGGAAAGCGGGATGGGTGTTTCTCCTCAGCACCTATGCCTTTCTTCTGCTTCTGTCCACCGTGATCCTGAGAGGCGACTCCCGGGAGCCTGTGCCGCTGATTCTTGAACCATTCTGGTCTTACCGCGCCTGGATTACGGGAGCGAGACCGTCTCTGATCTATGAAGTTGTTGCGAATATTATCATGACCGTACCCGTTGGCCTGTGTATCTCCGGGATTGCGGGGAGAAGGAAATTGCTCTGGGCGGCGGGAGTGACGGTGGGGCTTGAGATGATCATCGAGGTATCCCAGCTCATCCTTCATCGCGGCCTGTGTGAGATCGATGACGTGATCAGCGGGGTGCTGGGCGCACTGATCGGTTACGGGATCTGGAGGCTTGGTGCTATGGTTCTGCAAGGGGACAGGTAAGGAGATGAATATCGACAGAGACCTGATAAAGACCGCCTTCCATACATATATTTCTGGCTTTGACGCATCCAACCTTCAGGTGTACAACAAAATCAGACACACATGGCATGTGGCTGAAAACTGTCAATTCATTGCACAGGCTCTGTCTGTGGATGAGAACTTGGCTTTTCTGATAGGCGTATTGCATGATATCGGGAGGTTCGAGCAAATCAGAGTCGTTCACGGATATGACGACAGCAAAGGGATCGACCATGGTGACTATGGGGCTAACCTGCTCCTTGAGCAGCATCTGCTTCGGGAATTTATCGCAGACACAACTGAGGATGAGCTGATAAGGAAAGCCGTAAAGTATCACAATAAATATGAATTACCAGATGGACTGAGCCAAATGGAAAGAGTTTATTGCCAGATTATTCGTGATGCCGATAAGATCGACAACTTCAGAGGTTTTCACGAGAATGATTTCTTCTCATTTCATGAGAGAACACCTGAGCAGGTACAGGACAGCATAATATCGGATGAAATCGTGACATGCTTTGTCCAGCACAGGACAATACCGTTCAGCAAGATAAAGACGGCCGCCGATTTCTTTTTAATCCCATATGCTCTGTATTTTGGACTTGTGTATGACCCGTCCAGAGGGCTTGCACTGAAGCAGGGGAATTACGAAAAAATGCTGGAGTTCGTGTTTGAAAAGCCTGAGAACAGAGAGAAGTTTGATCTGATCAAAAGGGAGATCAGAGAGCATATGTAAATGGAATAGGGGCGGGGGAGACTCCGCTTCTTTTTAAGCCGTCGGGTTAATTGCCTCTAACCAAAAAACAACAAAACAGGACCGCCCGGAGACGGCCCTTCATCCTTCGATCAGCCCATAATACCGCAATGCTTTGTCTATTCCGTCTTCATCTACGCTGGATGTGATGTAATTGGCAATTCTTTTAACGCTCACCTGCGCGTTCCCCATGACCACACCGATATCGGCATATTCCAGCATATCAATATCGTTTTCCGCATCTCCGAAGGCGATTGTTTCTCCTGGCAGGATGCCCTCGCGCTCCAGAAAATAGCGCATACCGCTGACCTTGCCGCCGCCCTCCATGATCAGATCAACGCCGTGATCACTCCATCGTGCCGCACGGCAACCTTGAGGCAGGATAGAACGGATGAATTCATCCTGATCCCGAGTTGCAAAGGCTGTGGCCTGGTAGATCGGTTTTCCGTCATACGGAGCGATCTCAGGAACCGGTGTGTTTATGGCAGACTGAGCGTCGAGAACAGCCTGGTTGACATAATTCAACGTCAGGCCGCTTTCTTCAACGAGAACCAGGGGGATGCTGTTCCGCTGGAATAGAGAGATCAGTGTTGCAGTTATATCCTCCGGGAACGGAGTGCCGTAAAGGAACTGCTTATCCTGATCTAGGCAGAGCTGACCGTTCAGAGTAATGTAGCCGTCGAAGATCAAATCCTCAATGGGCAAAGCATCCAGTTCAACGGCGTGCCGTCCCGTGGAAAGATAAAGCTTTACTCCGTTATCTCGCAGCTGAGCCAAAGCCCGTTTTGTGCTACCTGATACCTGATATGTCCGGTGGGAGAGGAGAGTACCGTCCAGATCGAAGAATGCAGCCCTGATCATAAATTCACCGTCTTCATGTCTTTCACGTGTGCCCGCACAATACAGATGTTCTTGCCATTTTCCCGGTTAAACCCGAACCATATCCGGATTCAGATCCTCAAGTTTACGCGCACCAACCATATACATAGCATCAATGAATTCTGACCGCAGCTTTTCAATATATGTCTTCACACCTTCAGCGCCACCGCCGAACCACGAAACGGCAAACGGACGGCATATCAGAACGGCATCGGCGCCGAGGGAAAGCGCCTTCACCATATCTGAACCATGGCGAATTCCGCCGTCAACAATGATGGTGGTTTGCCCCTTGACTGCCTGAACAATCTCGGGAAGTACTTCCGCCGTCGCAGGCGTCTCCGGAAGCGCACGTCCGCCATGGTTGGAAACAATAATTGCATCTGCCCCGGCTTCGACTGCCTTCTCCGCTGCCTTCGCGGTCATGATCCCTTTGATGATAAATGGTTTCTTTGTGAAAGACTTCAGATATTTTAGGTCTTCTACGGTCTTAGACCCGGGCCCGAACCCTTTTACTTTCCAGTGACTGAGTCCGGCACTGTCCACCACAATTGCCAAAGCCAGGGTGGCGCTGTCTTCCAGCATTTCGATTTTCTGTCGGATTTCCTCGTTCGGGAGAGGATTCAGCACAGGAATGGCGCAGCCGGGATATCTGTTCGCAGAATCACGGGAACCGGCCAGCGTGTTCGGCGTGAGGCCATCCCCAAAACAATCGATGATCCCTGCCTCATATGCCGCCTGAATGACCCCGTCGTTGAAAGCAATGGTCACGTCGTCCTTGCTGTATTGTGTCATGGCACCGATCGGACCGGTCAGCAGAGGAAGACTGCATTTCCTGCCAAACATCTCACACTCTGTGTTTACAGGAGTATCGGGAGCAAACGTGTCCATATTGAGCTTAATTGCTTTCCATGCTTTCCAGTTGTCATGCGCTCCGTTCCCAGGCGCTTTGGAACCAGGGCCGGGCAGGGTGTTTCCGCAGGCAAGGCCGTTGCATTCTGGACAGACCTTGCAGTTTAGAATTGTCTTTCTGGCATTTTCAAGAACTTCCTGGTATTCCATATTCGTCTCCATTTCTATATTTTTCCTCAGTATACCATATCAGCCACATTGCCCGCAATATCCACAACCCCAATCTTTGTCACATCTCACACTTGCTTTTCTCCCCGTTCAGAGCAATTTGATGGGCGGCCGGAGAAAATAAAGAAGCAGGCCGAAGGGGACAGAAGAAGATAATAAAAGAGCAGGCCGTTCTGACCTGCCCTTATATCCTTATTTCCCCTCGCGATGCGAGAAGCTTTCGTAAAACTCCTTCAGCATTTCCGGCGCCTTCTTTCTGCTTTGTTTTTTCCCTGCTCTGATCCATCATTTGCCCTCACGGTGAGAGAAGCTTTCGTAATACTCTTTCAGCATTTTCAGCGCCTTCTTTCTCTTTTTTCTCTGTCCCCTCAGGACGATTGTATGATAGCACAGGAGAGAAGAAATTGGAAATACCTATGATATAGGGAGAATGATATGCAGGGGATATGGCTAATAGCACCCAAGAGGAAAAGCAGGTTCTTCTCACCTATCGCCAGCACTTCCTTTTCAAGCTGGCACACCACGGTCGCCGCATTCCGCCTTTCGCAGGTGTGGATAATGGCAACCAATTTGAAACTGTAAATATTATCTACCAGAATCTGTAAAATTATCTTGACAAATATCCCGGTTTCAGTTTACACTTTCGATGCGAAAGGATCGGTGACGAGATGGACTATCAACAGCTTATGTTTTTCCGCGAGGTTACGAAAAATGGGAATATTTCCAAGACAGCAGATCAGCTTTTCGTATCCCGTCAGACTATAAGTGCTGCGCTCGGCCGGCTGGAGGAGGAGCTTGGATATACACTGTTGACCCGCGGAAAAAACGGGGTGGAACTGACCTCGGACGGCAAGCTCTTCTCCTCAAGGATCGAGAGTTTCTTTTTAAGCGGGGAACAGTTGATGCAGGATATGGCTGACTACGGAAGGAGTTATAGAATTCCACTAAAAATAGGAATGACTCCATGCTTGGAATACCCCTTGTACCATGCAGTGGAACAATGGCAGACAGACCATCCAGAACTACAGGTTACTATAGAACAGTTGCCTGGAAAGAAGAGCACGGAAAGGCTGATTGAGGGGACTCTAGATGTGGCGCTGACGCTGATGCCGAGTTATGCCAATTCGGGCTTCCTGTCCGAGATTGTGGCGGAATATCCGCTCTGTCTGGCGGTACACAGAGATCATCCTCTTGCAAGAAAAGAAAGCGTTGCCTACACTGATCTCGTCGGAGAAACGATATTATCAACCACGCTGGGGTATGGCGATATGGAATATGAGGGGCAGGAATTCATGCCATATGCACCAGATCAGTTTCACTATGTTTATTCTGAGGATATGTCCCTTTCTTTATCCAAACTAATCTATAATCAGGGCGTGATGCTTTGCCGGGCAACAACGGTCGCGGATCACATTGATTGCCTGAAAGTGATCCCTTTTGAGGATGGGTACACATTCCCAATCTTCCTGAGGATATCCGATCAAACATTGAAAAAGAAGGAATACGACCGCATTATTCACGACTTGAAGAAAGCCCTGATCCAGACCGAAACGTAAAAAACAATATACAATAATAGGTAAAATGCTCTCCTTTTCAACAAACATCCCGTGTGATAAAGTATTTTCAACACAGCGAAATCCAAATTGATAAGGAGAGTACTTGTATGAAAGACATTTCCCGTAGAGACTTTATCAAAGGCGCGGCCGCGTTCGGCATTGTCGGTATGGCCGGCATGGCCGGAGTCGGCAGCACAGCAAGAGCGGAAGCCGCAGATGAAATAAAATGGGACGCGGACGCAGATGTAGTTGTTGTCGGAACCGGAACTGTGATCACGGCGGCGATTGCGGCGGCTGACCTTGGCGCGGAAAGTGTTATTGTTCTTGAAAAGAACCCGCTGCTTTTTGGCGGAACCAGCATGATGTCCGGCGGCGGTTATGCTCTGCCCGGCTTTGTGGATGATTTTGCCGATGAGAACCTGGGAGATACCCGCGAGAAGGTCCTGAGCTATATGCAGGCAGTTGGAGAGAACCGCATGCCATCTGCTCCGCAGGAGGCGTTTGTGGACAATGCAAATGAGTACGTCCAGTGGATCAAGGGCGTCATGGGCTGGTCCAAATTCGCACACACAAACCGGTCTCACGGTGATTACTATGAGAATTATACCGGCAGTATTGGTTACGGACGCGGCAGCGCTTTCGCGTTTGACGCGGAGGGAAACCAGATTCGTGCTGGAGATCTCTGGCAGTCATACCGTGACCATGTTGAGAAGAACGACAAGATCGACCTCCGGATGGGCCACGAGGTGAAGAGCCTGATCACGGATGAGTCTGGTGCTGTGATCGGCGTTGTTGCGGAGCATGAGGGAGAGACACTGAATGTTCGGGCGAAGAAAGGTGTTGTCCTTGGAACCGGTGGATTTGACTATAACGAGCAGATGCGCAAGTACTATCTTCCGTTCCCACTGTATCGTTCCTGCTCCAGTGTGATGAACACAGGCGATGCACAAAGAATGGGCGCTAAAATCGGTGCTCAGCTCGCTTATATGGATCGCTTTATGGGTGTTCCGTTCGTTTATTCAGAGACGCAGTGGAATGAGGACGATGACCGCAACTACTCCATTATGAAATCCGATGGCATGGCAGCGGACTGGGCTGCGTTCGCAACCTTCCCGCATTCTGTGATTGTCAATCGAAAAGGTCGCCGGTTCTGCAATGAGACAAGAGAATACGACAACTTCTGCCGCGCATTTTCTGCTTACGACAACGGTGTAATGAAGTTTGAAAACATCCCAGCGTTCTTTATTGCTGATACCCAGTATGTGTCTCGATTTCTGCTTCCGGGGTATAACACACCATTTGCTGAGACCGGACTTCCGGATTATGTTCAAGTGTTTGACACACTGGAAGAGCTGGCCGACGGCATGGAGATTGACAAGAATGGGCTGCTTGAGCAGATTGCAAAATATAACGAGTATGTGAAAAACGGAGCTGACCCGGACTGGCATCGCGGCGAGAGTCAACAGGCTTATGATACGATGATTTATGCTGCGGCAGGATACTGCGGACTTGGCGGAGACACCTCTGATCTGATCGGGACAACGGCGACGCTTGGAACGGTGGAAGTCGGACCGTTCTACTGTGTCCGTTACGTCCCCGGTACCTGCGGGACGCGCGGCGGGCTCCTTATCGATGGCGACGCACAGGTGCTGAATGTAGAAGGAGAGAAGATCCCTGGACTGTACGCAGTAGGGACCTGCTCCTCCGGTGTTGCCGGATACTGGGCAGGCGGCGCCTGCATCGCACAGGGCTCTGTAATGTCCTACGTCGCTATCAAGGCGATCCTTGGAAAGTGAGGTAGCTGCCATGAAGAGAATGATAGCATTACTGCTCGTGGTTTTAACCCTTGGTATGATTGGCGTATCTGCAGCCGCCGAAGAACCCGAAGAAGATCTTGATTCCAGGATTACAGAGCTCGAAGAACGCTTGTGGGAACTGGAAGCAAAAGAGGAGATTCGCTACAAGTTATCTCTGTATCCCCGAGGGCTTGACCGGCAGGACACTGACATTGGAATGAAGGTTTTCGCCGAAGACTCATACATTGACTATGGAACGGCCCCTGACGGCTCTTGGCAATGGCAGGGAACCGGTCCGGAATGGATTGAGTACTGCACGAATACGATCGACAAAGGCATCACGGCAGCAGGCGGCTACTATGATCACGAAATATTCCAGGTTTGCATAACAGTAAACGGAGATAAAGCCGGTTCTGAATATTATGGAACTGCCTATACAATGTTCCCGCAGGAAGATGGATCATATTCCTGGAGCTCGAGTGTGGCACGCTACTGCGATAAATGGGAATATCGCGATGGCGAGTGGCTGATTGTGGAACGAATCGTCACAAATGACTTTGGATGGACACTGATGAATGCATATCTTCGTGCACCATATGGCTGTGCATTCGATAAGTCTGATCCTTCTTACAGCGCCCTTCAGTATGGTGAATAACAAAAGGGGAGACCTGCATAACAGCTGGTCTCCTCTTCAAAATATCAAACCGCAATATAACTGCCATCGTCCAGGACGACAGCCCTCGCCCCAGCGCTCTCGGCTTCTCTGACAGCGGCGTCTCTGCTGCTGCCCATCCACAGGACAGTCTCATTTTCATCAATCACAGCGTACATTTCTCTTCCCTCCGGCGCATCGGCATCCGATGTGGTTATTGTCTTCTTTTTCGGTCGGCGGAGTGCCGCCGGGAGTGTTTATTCTATTCCGCGAGAGCGGTGCGGGGCTGGATTCGCTCCACAGGAATATGAAGCTCTTCAAGACGATCAGGAAATCATCGTCCGGTTCCGTTTTCTTCTTACGCTTTTCCAACCAGCGTTTCACAGCTTCACTTTCCATCACGCGCTCCCCGCTCTTTTTTTTGCTGTTCTGCCATCTCCCCGCCCTTCTTTCCGCCGCTATTAGCGGAGAGATGATTAGGCGGGCTGTGAGGGGAGAGGACTGTATTTTGTTACAACCGAAGGGGATTATACGCCGGATGTTGGGGGATGGCAACAAAAAGAGGGAAACAAAGAATTGAAAAATCGGTTACGCCGCTTTGGTAATCCCACGCAAATCTGTCACACCCTTTTCTCCTCAAACAGCTCCCTGAATTTATCTTCCCGCATCCTGACGTTCAAATGCTTATGGTTCAGACGCCAGGGCAGATCCGGGTTGACCTCCGGCTCATGGAACGCCAGCCACATTGAACCCTGCTGGACAGACTGCGTGATTATCAGATCCGGTTGCGAAGCAGTGATCTGCATTTTTTCTTTCGCTCTTACCCACATGATTTTTTCTCTCCGGCAGCCTCGGTTCACCCGTCATTCTTCAGCAAGTACTTATTGCTGACAACCTTCATACTCAAACTCGCAGAAATCAGCGGACAAAACACAGGCTCCGTTGGACGGATCACGATGCCTTCCTTTTTCCCGCCGCGGGGATAATCACCGTCAGCCCGTTCCAATAAACTCTCTACCGTCGGGTAATGACCCGGCAGGTCAAATCCTCTCTCCTCAATCGGAACCATATTCAGACCCAGGTCCCTGCAGATCTGCGCCATCCGATCCAGACCGACCCGATTGCCGTCCACCCTGACGGTGAACACATACCACTCCGGCTTCGTGAGGCGGAGACGATTCCGCTGGATTCCGGGAGCGCAGAACTCGCCCTGGATGGTGAGAAGGCGGATTCCCTCTTTCTTAACATATTCTTCCAGCTTTTCACGATAGTCCCGCTCCTCAACCAGACTGTAAAAGGAACCATCCTTGTACTCAAAATTATGTCCGGTAACATGGAAGCCGTCCTCATCGATCCCAATGGAGTGGCTGGAGCCATCCATTTTCGTAGAGATATAATATTCCAATCCTGCGAAGGCCTGAATCAGATCAGGATTTTCCTGGACTCTTGTCTCATCCGTGTGCGGGATGTCGTAGGGGAGAGTGCCGATTACGGTGCCGCCGGTCGTAGCCCGCTCCTCGATCTCCCACTTTCTCACACCGAGCAGTTCCGTCACATCAGCGCCGACATCCAGATCGTCTCTCCCTTTAAGCTCCGGGAAGGTATCGATGGGAAGCAACAGCCCCTGCGAAATCTGTCCGCGGAAGCGCATGGTTCGCAGCTTGAAGCCTTCTCCCATAATGTCCGTCTTCTTATAACTGCTGCTCCGCATAAACTCGAACTCCGGCCGGATCGGCAGGAAGCTGTCGATTTCAAAATAGACGGCGGTATCCATCGGCTGTATCTGCCCTTTATTGACCACGCACTGCCAGCCCAGGACATGCGCCAGTTCGATGCGGTCAGCACCTTCTATAGGTTCAATCTTCCAGACGCGCTGGATAGATGCAAGTTTTCTCATCTGTATTTCATCTCCTTTTACTGACCGCCTGCCGGTCACTCCTCATCTGTGTAAATACGGAACTGTTGCGTGGAGGACAGGGAAGTTCGGCGCTGAGGATAATAGGTCTTCCTCACATTCCTGAGAATTGAAATCAGCCCGTCAATGGCCTCTCCATTTTCGAATCCCATGTACAGGCTTTCCTTGCCGATTCCTTCTCCCTGGTTTGAGAAGGCAATCACAGGTCTGCCGGAATCCGTCTCAATCACATCGATATCAATATCTCCGCCGCCGAAGCGGATCGTATGCTTTTTGAAGTTGATCATATTGTTTCTCCTTGCGGACATGGCACCGCTCGACTTTTCGCCTTTAATGGCTAAAAGTACTTTTCGTCATTTATGAAGAAAAGTCTTTTTCCTCGTACTGCGATCTGATCTTTACTCGCCTTCATTGGCGAGTGAACGATAGAGCGTGGGACGGGGATTTTTTGTTTTTATGCCGCGTTGATCCGATGCCTCTGACCCAGCTCTTCAGGAAGAATCATCAGCGGCGGGACGGCCCAGTACAGTACCTTCCAGAACTTATCATTCTGATTCCACTTCCCGCGTCTCCAGCTCTCCGTTGTATCAACGACGACGGAACCCATTGGAGTTCCGGGAAAGCCCCGAAGGGCTTCCTTGATCACATAATAATGGCCGTCGCGAGGGGGAACCTCATCGGCACTGTTCCATTGTGGCTGTGCAGCCATATGGCCCGCTGCATATCCTCTGTAATAATCGTTGCTCATTTTATCTGTGCCTCCTAGGCTGTGTTTTTGTTAAACAGCAGCTTCAGTGATACCCGGGAAATAACCCGGAGTTTTTTCTACACCAGACAACTGGCTAAAGTTTTCAGCGATATACTTCATTTCGTCAAGATGAGGATCCATACTGAGCAACAGATGGCTATGAAACTTGGTCCATGCGCAGAGGTAGTAAGTTCCATCCATGCTCAGTTCAGATGTAAAATACATCACATCCTCATTCAGCCTGTTTTTGCAAAGGTAGATGTATCTGCATTCTAAAATGTTCTTTGGTGCAGGCAAGGTAAGCCGAAGAATGACAATCGAACCATAAATGCGAGTAAGAACAGCAAATTCAGCGGGACGATAGGGCTTCATGTGGCCTTCCTTGGTTTCTTTGTTATATGTGTTTGCGAGAAAAGAGCGCTTTCCCTTATCAAAGCAGATAAAGGCGTCCTTGCTGTGCTTATAGAATTCACACGGGAGAATAACATGCTCAAGTGTATGTCTTTCCGGGTAGGTTTTAATCTGCATAATAAAAATCATCCCTTCTGGTGTTCCTCAAAACACCTCAACAGTCATAGTCGAGACGCGTTACGCCGCCTCTTCCTCCATGAATTCATAGTAGTCACTCTCATCTGCGAACAGGACGTAAGTCCCGTTCACCAGTCCGTAAAAGCCGTTCGTTGTGTAATAACCTTTCATTTTCGAGACCTCCTGTTCTTTTCACTGTACACATTCTACTCCAAATGGTGTCCCCAAAAACGGACAGCAAGAAAAATATTTTTCCTTCGTTACTGTCTGCATCTTACCACAAATACTGTCCCGAAAATTTCCCTCTATTGAGTTTTTTGTTGCCCCCGCTTTCTGACGCCTATCCTGCTTTCTGATAATAAAGATCCGTTACTGCCCGGTATGCAATCTCCTCGGCTTTCTTATCCGGATTGATCCAGTTTTCAATGTCCTGCTCTCTAATGATCAGCGGCATGCGGTCATGAATGAAACCGATCTCTTCTGTCGGCGCACGCGTGAGAATCACGAAGTGCGGCAGGCCTTCTTCCAATCGATACAGACCGCAGAGCCAGGTGCGTTTTCCACCCTTCGGCTGGATCAGGTATTTGTTTCCGGTTTCCTTCTTGCCATTGGGCCTCAGAAAGTGTTCCCATTCAAAATAATAGCTTGCCGGGATGATGCAACGATGCCGATGCCATGACTCGGTGAACATCGGCTTTTCTCCGGCGGTCTCAGATCTTGCGTTTACCAGCAGACTACGCTGGGGATTGTTATATCCCCACTGCATCGGGAAGCACGCCTTGTCGCCGGACTTGTTTCTGGCTATAACCGGAACGACCATCGCGGGTCTGATCTCTCCGCAAGAAGTGAGGCCAACCGCGGCTGCCCGATAGTAGCGGTCCATTAGTTTGGAGTACCTCGCGGCCTCCGCCATGGAGGCAAACTCAGAATCTGAGGATTCAATATAGTATCTGCAGCACATTGTGGCCACCTCTAATATTAAGATTTGGCTCTTTCATGGATGGCACAATTCTGGTATAATATACCGCTGGTAAGAGCACCGGACTCTGTAGATAATTGGAGGTAAACAGAGTGAAGTTTCGCGCGAATCGGAATGGTGAAATGATAGTATTTAATATCCGTAGGATTGCAGAAGCTATCAGAGTAGCAAGCGAGGCAGTTCAAAATGCCGACCATGAAATCAAGCGGTTTAGTGAAGGTCTCTATCTCGGCGGTTTGGATGATGAGCAGAAAGAAGAAATCCTCGCTATATTGAGAGAAACTAAACACGAGGCGAAAAGACAGCGCAGGAAGTTGGTTCAAAAGATGAACTGCTTATTGCAGATCGCTTGGCTCCATCGAAACCATAGCGCCAACCGTGGCGATACGTCCGCTGTCTCAGATCTGATGCTTTTAACGATTCCCACTCCTCCCACTGCTGAGGCTGCAGATCGCAGTCTTTGGCAGAGGGGGATGACATGTGAGGCAGCGGCCTGAATCTCCGCCAAAATACTTCACGAATGAATATGAAGCAGAAGTA
>CACXGR010000217.1 GCA_902767235.1 uncultured Lachnospiraceae bacterium
GTAAGGCGTTTGGTCTTTACGGTCCTTTCGATTCTTCTGGAGATCGTGGTGATCTTTTGCCTGATCATATTTGCAGGGCAGAAGGCGGGGTGGATCTATACGATCTTCCGCATTCTTGCGCTCATACTGGTCTTATCGATCTTTGGCAGCAGTAAAACTTCGTCCATCCGCATGACATGGATGTTCGCGATCCTGCTGCTTCCGATCTTCGGAACGGCACTGTACTTTCTGATCGGCCTGAACGGCCATACACTTGCGATGCGGAAGAGGTATGAGGATATCGATAAGATCCTCTTCCCGATGCTCCCGAATGACGAAAAGACATTTGAGAAGGTGCAGAAAAGGGACGGGCACCTGGCAGGGATCGTCAACTACATTCGGCGCAATGCGGGATATCCGGTGTATGACAATACAGAGGTGCAGTATTTTGACGATGCGGCGAAAGGCATCGAGGCACAGAAAAAGGATCTGGCGAAGGCGGAGAAGTTCATCTTCATGGAGTACCATGCGATCGAGGACGCCGAGAGCTGGCACTCGATCCGGGACGTCCTGGTGGACAGAGTGAAAGCCGGTGTTGAGGTACGTGTGTTCTACGATGATATGGGAAGTATCGGCTTCATCAACAAGGACTTCGTAAACCGCACAGAGGAGCTGGGTATACAGTGCCGCGTGTTCAATCCTTTTGCCCCCGGATTGAATTTGTTCCTCAACAACCGCGACCACCGCAAGATCACTGTGATCGACGGCAAAGTCGGCTATACCGGCGGCTACAATCTGGCCAATGAGTACTTCCATCTCACGAAACCCTACGGCTTCTGGAAAGACACGGGCGTCCGGCTGGAGGGAGATGCCGTGCAGAGTCTCACGGTGACTTTCCTTGAGATGTGGAATGCGATCAGCAAACATGACAAGGATGACGTGGACTATCATAAGTATCTGGCAGCCAGCACAGCCACCCGCTTACTCAATAAACAGAGTTATCCTGCTGCCGACGATCCTGTGATCGCCGCTGTGGAATCGGCAGAGGAGACGGTCGGTGAGGAAATCGATAAGGTAGAGAAGGCGATCGGCGTAGAAATAGAGAAAGCGGACAAGCCCGTCGAGAAAGGAAGAGAGCGCCTGAGAAAGGACGAGGAAAAATACTTCAATAAGATGAAGGAAGAGATTTCCGAAAACGAGAAGTATTTGGCGGATACAAAGGCTTTTAAAGGAAAGAATCTGGGATTTGTGCAGCCCTATGCAGACTCTCCTATGGATGATGTGCATGTCGGTGAGGATGTCTACATCAGTATGGCTGCGAGCGCAGAGAAGTATGCCTGGTTCATAACCCCCTATCTGATCATTACCGACGAGATGTGCCATGCCTTCGCACTGGCCGCCCGCCGCGGCGTGGACGTCCGCATCATCACACCGGGTATCCCGGACAAGAAGATCGTCTACAGCGTGACGCGCTCTTACTACAACGGACTTGCCCAGCACGGCGTCAAGATCTATGAATTTACACCCGGCTTCTGCCACGCCAAGATGTCCGTCATGGATGATCTTGTCGCCGTCTGCGGCACGATCAATCTCGACTACCGCAGCCTCTACCATCATTTTGAGAACGGCTGCCTCTACGCGGACTGCCAGGCCGTCATGGACACGAAACGCGACTTCGAAGAGATCTTCCCTCAGTGCAAGGATGTCACGGATTTCTACGCGCATGGACGCGGGGCATTCATGAAATTCGGTCAGCTGCTGCTCAGATTGGTGGCGCCGCTGATGTAAGAGCGGAATGATCATCCGCTGAATGAAAAAAAGCCCCCGCCGCATCGAAAACTGCGATGCGGCGGGGGCTTACTTTGTTGTGGCCAAAGCAATTACCTTCTGCTCTTATCATAGGGAATTCCTTCTGCTTTGGGTGCTCGGGAATTCTTGGAGGTGAAGGCCAGGACGATCAGCGAGATCACGTAGGGCATCATGTTGTAGATGGAACCCGGGATCTTGAGAGCGGCCAGGAAGGGGAAGCCGCTGTAGACATTGGACAGCGCGCGGAAGAAACCGAACAGGAGAGCTGCCAGCGCGATGTTCAGGGGTTTCCACTGACCGAAGATCATAACGGCAAGTGCCAGGAATCCGAAGCCGGCGACGCCGGTCTCAAATTTCCACTCGGAGAC
>CACXGR010000218.1 GCA_902767235.1 uncultured Lachnospiraceae bacterium
AGCATCTACAATGCAATGCCTTATGAAGGCGTGGAAGCACTGGTCGCATTTATGAAAAAATTTGAAGAAGAGCACACGGAGAACTGAAAAATGACTTATAAATTTGCATGCCTGAACAACATTTCCCCCATCGGACTGAAGCGATTCACCAACAGATATGAGCAGGTCAGTGAGATCGAGGAGGCCAACGGAATCCTTGTAAGAAGCGCTTCCATGCACGACATGGAGTTCTCGGATTCTCTCTATGCGATCGCCAGGGCCGGCGCCGGCGTCAACAATATTCCTCTGAAAAAATGCGCTGAAAAGGGTATCGTCGTATTCAATACCCCCGGCGCCAACGCGAACGGCGTTAAGGAACTCGTATTTGCCGGAATGCTCCTGGCTGCCAGGGACATTGTCGGAGGTGTGAACTGGGTCCGCAGCAACAGCGGAAATGCGGACATTGCGAAGATCGCGGAAAAAGAGAAAAAGAAATTTTCCGGCACGGAGCTGCAGGGCAAGAAGCTCGGCATCATCGGACTGGGCGCGATCGGCGTCAGAGTAGCCAATGCCGCTGTCAATCTCGGCATGGACGTCTACGGCTATGACCCCTATGTGTCCGTGGATTCCGCGTGGCATCTCAGCCGCAAGATCACACATGTGCTGGACGTCAACGATATCTACAAGGAGTGTGATTTTATCACGATCCATGTGCCGCTCCTTGATTCCACCAAAAAAATGATTGGGAAAGAGGCCGTCTCCAAGATGAAGAAGGGCGTCATTCTGATTAATATGGCCAGGGATCTTCTGGTGGATGAGGAAGCTGTAGTGGACGCCATTGAGTCCGGCAGAGTGAGGCGCTATGTGTCTGATTTCCCCAACGCCACTGTCTCCGGGAAAAAAGGCTGCATCACGACGCCTCATCTGGGCGCCTCCACACAGGAGTCCGAGATCAACTGCGCCAGAATGGCCGTGGATGAGCTTCGGGACTATCTGGAAAACGGTAATATCAAGAACAGCGTAAACTATCCCAACTGTGATATGGGCGTCTGCACCGCGGGCGGCCGGATCGGCATCTTCCACAAGAATCAGCCCAGCATGATCACTCAGTTCACTCAGATCCTGGGTGATTCGGACGTCAACATTGCCGGTATGGCCAATAAATCGTTGAAAGAAGTAGCATACACTCTGATCGACTTTGACAGCCCCGCTGACAAGGATCTGGTCAGGAAACTGGAGAATGTCAAGGACGTTTACAGAGTAAGGATCATCAAATAATCAATAAGGAGTTCTCTCTATGGCTAAGATCAGGGCTTTTGCGGCATACAGGCCCGCACCGGGTCTGGAAGATAAGATAGCGGCATTGCCTTACGATGTTTACAGCAGAGAAGAGGCAAAGCGGGTTGTGTCAGATAACCCGCTTTCTTTTCTTGCGATCGACAGAGCCGAGACACAGTTTCCGGACAGTGTCGGCACCTATGACGACTGCGTATATCTGAAAGCGAAGCAGATGCTTGATGATGCGGTCAATACCGGAAAATACATACAGGATGCAGCTCCCTGCTATTATCTCTATGAACAGACCATGAAGGGACGCGCACAGACGGGTATTGTCGCCTGTGCGTCCATCGACGATTACCTCGCGGGCGTGATCAAGAAGCACGAGAATACCCGCGTGGACAAAGAGATCGACCGGATCCGTCACGTGGACACCTGTAATGCGCAGACAGGCCCGATCTTTTTGTGTTATCGGAATATCGCGGTGATCGACGATCTGATGAGGAAGAAAAAAGAAGAACCCGCGGCGTGCGACTTTGTATCCGAGGGCAATGTCAGAAACCGTGTCTGGGTGATCGATGACACAGCTTCGATCCGAACGATCCGGGAGGCATTTGCATCCACTGACCGGATCTACATTGCCGACGGACATCACAGATGCGCCTCTGCCGTCAAGGTCGGTTTGAAAAGAAGAGCGCAGGATCCGGGATATACAGGCGAGGAGGAGTTCAATTACTTCCTGGCCGTGCTGTTTCCGCAGGATCAGCTCATGGTCATGGATTACAACAGGGCCGTCAAGGATCTTGCCGGAAGAACGCCGGAGGAATTTCTCCTGGCTCTTGGCGATATATTCACCGTGCGCTGCGAGGGCAGCACACCGGTCAGGCCCGGGCACAAAGGAGAATTCGGACTCTATCTCGCTGATGGAAAATGGTACCGGCTTTCACTCAAAGAGATTCCCGAGGGCAATGACCCGGTGAAGGCACTGGACGTCTCCATACTGCAGGACAGAGTGCTTAACCCGCTCCTTGGTATTCAAGATCCCAAGGAAGATCCCCGCATATCGTTCATCGGAGGGATCCGCGGACTGGAAGAGCTTGTGAGAAGAGTCGACAGCGGGACGGAGATGGCCGCCTTCTCCATGTTCCCCACATCATTGGATGAGCTGTTTGAAGTGGCGGATGCAGGTGAACTGATGCCGCCCAAATCCACATGGTTTGAGCCCAAGCTTCTGAGCGGACTATTTATTCACAGGCTTTGAAAATTGAAATGCATGTAGGTTCTTCATAAAAAGCACTTGCATTAAATGCACAAAGTCTATATAATACATAAGACGCTTAAATGCCGTTGTGAGCGGCACATGCTGGAATAGCGCAGTCGGTAGCGCAACTGATTCGTAATCAGTAGGTCGAGGGTTCGAGTCCCTTTTCCAGCTCTTTGATCAGAAAGCGCGGGGACCGGATGTGGTACTCGCGCTTTTTGTGCGTCAGCGATGAGCCATGCACATCACGCATCACACAGGTTTTATATTACGGAGGTTAATCTATGGCACAGCTCTGGGGCGGTCGATTCACCAAACAGACCGACGAAGCCGTCAAGGCTTTTAACGATTCCATTGGCTTTGACAAGAGGCTCTACAGGGAAGATATCGAGGGCAGCATCGCCCACGCCGGAATGCTCGGCAGACAGGGGATCATCTCCGAAGAGGAGGCCGCTGCGATCATAAGCGGACTGAACAGGATACTCGAGGATGTCGAGAGCGGCGCCCTTATGATCACCGGCGAGTATGAAGATATTCACAGCTTTGTAGAGGCCAACCTGATCGACAGGATCGGCGATACCGGGAAAAAGCTGCACACCGGAAGGAGCCGCAATGATCAGGTCGCACTGGATATGAAGCTCTATACGAGACGCAGGGCCCGCGAGATCAGGACGGATCTCTATTCTCTTCTCGAGACGATCCTTGCCGTCATGGAAGAGAACACGGACACCTATATGCCGGGATTCACACATCTGCAAAAGGCTCAGCCCACATCGCTGGCCCACCATTTCGGCGCTTACTTCGAGATGTTTAAGCGGGATGCGGGAAGACTGGATGACTGCCTCAGGAGAATGAATTACTGTCCCCTCGGCTCCGGCGCGCTGGCGGGCACGACCTATCCGCTGGACAGATACATGACGGCGAAGGAGCTGGGCTTTGACGGTCCCACCCTGAACAGCATGGATTCCGTCTCAGACAGGGATTACCTGATCGAGCTGATGAGCGATCTCTCCATGATCATGATGCATCTGAGCCGATTCAGCGAGGAGCTGATCACATGGAATTCCAATGAATACCGCTTTGTGGAGATGGACGACGCCTTCTCCACCGGCAGCAGTATCATGCCGCAGAAGAAAAACCCCGATATCTGTGAACTGGTCAGGGGCAAGACCGGAAGAGTTTACGGCGATCTTTTCTCGCTGATGACGACCATGAAGGGCCTTCCGCTGGCTTACAACAAGGATATGCAGGAGGACAAGGAGCCTGCCTTCGACGCGATCGACACGGCGCAGGCCTGCATCACACTCTTTACCGGCATGCTGTCGACCATCACCTTCCGCAAAGATGTCATGCGGCTCAGCGCGGTCAGGGGCTTTACAAACGCCACGGATGCGGCGGATTACCTCGTGATGAAGGGCGTTCCCTTCAGAGATGCGCACGGGATCATCGGAAGACTGGTCCTTGCCTGCATCGATGAGGGGAAGAGCATCGAAGAGCTGAGCCTGGATCAGCTAAGGACCTTCAGTCCTGCTTTTGACGAGGACATCTACGAAGCCGTTTCCCTCAGGAACTGCGTCGAGAAGAGGCTGACACTGGGTGCGCCCGGCTCGGAGATGATGAAAAAGGTGATCGCCGAAGAGAAAGCATGGCTGCAGAGCCGGCGTCAGCAGATCGCAGGCAAATAAGGAATCTCATATTTAACTGTATATATGAAATTGTGGAGGAAATGAAAATGGACAGAAAACTTCGTGTAGGTATTCTTGGCGGAACCGGTATGGTCGGACAGCGCTTCATCGCTCTGTTGGAAAACCATCCCTGGTTTGAAGTGACGACCATCGCAGCCAGCCCCCGCAGCGCCGGGAAAACATATGAGGAATGTGTCGCCGGCAGATGGAAGATGGACACGCCCATTCCCGAGGCTGTAAAAAAGATCGTCGTCAAAAATGTGCAGGACGTTGAGGCCGTTGCCTCTGAGGTGGATTTCTGCTTCAGCGCCGTGGATATGAGCAAGGATGCGATCAAGGCGATCGAGGAGGAGTACGCCAAAACAGAGACGCCGGTAGTGTCAAATAACAGCGCGCACCGCTGGACGCCCGACGTTCCCATGATCATTCCGGAGATCAACCCCGAACACAGCGCCGTCATCGAATTCCAGAAAGCAAGACTGGGCACGACCCGCGGCTTCATCGCCGTTAAGCCCAACTGCTCCATCCAGAGCTATACGCCCGCACTGGCTGCCTGGAAGGCATTTGAGCCCTATCAGGTCGTCGTATCCACCTATCAGGCGATCTCCGGCGCCGGCAAGACTTTTAAGGATTGGCCGGAAATGAACGGAAACATCATTCCTTACATCGGAGGAGAAGAGGAGAAGAGTGAGAAAGAACCTCTCCGCATCTTCGGCTGCATCGAGAACGGCGTGATCGTCCCCGGAGACGATATCACGATCACCAGCCAGTGCATCCGCGTACCTGTTCTCTACGGCCACACGGCAACTGCCTTCGTGAATTTCCGCAAGGATCCCACTAAGGAGGAACTGATCCAGGCCCTCAGAGAATTCAGCGGCGTGCCGCAGAAAGAGAAGCTTCCCAGTGCGCCCGAGCACTTCATCCGGTACATGGAGGAGGACAACCGCCCTCAGGTGGCGCTGGACGTCAACTATGAGAACGGCATGGGCGTCTCCATCGGCCGTCTGAGAGAGGATACGCTGTTTGACTGGAAATTCGTGGGTCTCTCCCACAACACGATCCGCGGAGCAGCCGGCGGCGGCGTTCTCTGTGCGGAGCTGCTCACATCACAGGGATACATCACAAAGAAATAAACTGCACAAGAGAGTGTGAATGAGCAAAAGAGTCTTTATAGCAGAAAAGCCCAGTGTCGCCCGGGAATTCGCCGGGGCACTGGGGCTTAGGTTCAAGTCGAGAGACGGTTATATGGAAGCAGAAGATACCATTGTGACCTGGTGTGTCGGACACCTGGTCACAATGTGTTATCCTGACGCCTATGACCCCAAGCTCAAAAAATGGTCGCTCTCGACGATCCCCTTCATTCCTGATCAGTACAAATATCAGGTGATCGACGGTGTCAAAAAGCAGTACGGCATCGTTAAGAAGATCCTGACCGACAAGGATGTGGATACGATCTATATATGCACGGACTCCGGAAGAGAGGGCGAGTACATATACCGGCTTGTGGCCGGCCAGGCCGGCGTGACCGGCAAAAGGCAGCTGCGGGTATGGATCGACTCACAGACAAAGGATGAGATCCTGAGGGGAATCCGCGAGGCCAAAGATGATTCCGAGTATGATCATCTCGGATCCGCCGCCTATCTGCGCGCCAAAGAGGATTATCTGATGGGCATCAACTTCTCCCGCGCCCTGACGCTCAAATACGGAGACGGGATCAGCAGGATGCTGGGGACCAGATATTCCGTGATCGCAGTGGGACGGGTGATGACCTGCGTCCTGGGCATGGTCGTGCGCAGGGAGAGGGAGATCCGTGACTTTGTAAAGACGCCCTTCTACCGCGTCATCGGAAGATTCAGTCCCGCACAGCCGGGGACGGAAGAATACATGACCGGAGAGTGGCACGCCGCTGAGGGAAGCCGATATTTCGGCACGCCGGCGCTCTACAAAGAAAACGGTTTTAAAGAGCGAAAGGATGCGGAGGCCCTGATCGAATACCTGCAGGAAGCGGTCCGTACAGGAGACTGCCGTATTCATTCCCTCAGCCGCAAAAAAGAGAAAAAGAATGCGCCGCTTCTCTACAACCTGGCAGAGCTTCAAAACGACTGTTCCAAATTCTTTAAGATCAGTCCCGACCAGACACTGAAAGCTGCCCAGGACCTCTATGAGAAAAAGCTCACAACATACCCGAGGACGGACGCCCGGGTTCTCTCTTCGGCGGTGGCAAAGGAGATCGGAAAGAATCTGAAGGGGCTGTCATCTCTTCCGATGTACCGGCCTTACCTCATGAAGATCCTGGAGAGCGGTTCCTACAAGAGGATCGGAAAGACCCGCTACACGGATGACAAGGCGATCACGGACCACTATGCCATCATTCCCACCGGACAGGGACTTAACGCACTTCCCTCCCTGCCTCCGATCACGGCCAAAGTCTATGAGCTGATCTGCAGAAGGTTTCTCGCCATCTTTTATCCGCCGGCGTGCTTTGATAAAATAGCACTGGAAACAAGTCTTGGCACGGAGCTTTTCTCCTCATCCTTCAGAACCTGCGTGGAAAAGGGATATCTGGAGGTGATGGAATACTCCTTCCGTTCTCAAAAGGGCACGAAAGAGGGAAATAAAGAAACCGGCAGGGATAGCGGCGAAAAAGATAACGATTCCTCCAGGGTACCTGACTTTGTAAAGGACCTCCGAAAGGGATTGGCCATGTCCTGCCGGGGACTGGAGATCAAGGAGGGGGAGACCAAGCCTCCTAAGCGATACAATTCCGGCAGCATGATCCTGGCCATGGAAAACGCGGGCCAGCTGATCGAAGAGGAGGATCTGCGGGAGCAGATCCGCGGCAGCGGGATCGGAACAAGTGCGACCAGAGCAGAGATCCTGAAGAAACTGTTCGGGAACAAATACCTTTCTCTCAATCGGAAGACGCAGATCATTACCCCTACTTTTATGGGCGAGATGATCTACGACACGGTGGACTGTTCGATCCGTTCTCTTCTTGATCCCAAGCTCACCGCGAGCTGGGAACTCGGGCTTACCAGGGTGGCGGACGGCACTGTCACCGAGGAAGAGTATATGGAAAAGCTGAGCGCATTCGTGGCGCGCAACACCGACAAGGTCAAGAACGGCAACGTATCCGGCATACTGCAGGCGATGTACCTGAGAGACAGCCGTTATTATAAAACGCGGTCCGGAGCTTCAGGAGGTACCGGAAGAGGAAGCAGATCTAAGAAAAAGGAGTGACGCAAGGCACTCCGGAATGGAGAATATCATGAAGCTTAAAGATTTTACGATCGATAACCTGTTCGACCTCAATGAGACCATTGCGGCGGAGCTGTTCGAAGGCAGGGAGTATCCCTGGGAAGTACTGGGCGATATCACTGATTTTATCATCGCTCTTGGCAATAAGCTCCCCGAGGACCGCTTCGAGAAGAGAGGCGAGAATATCTGGATCGCCAAAAGCGCCAAGGTATTTGACAGCGCCTATATCGGCGGTCCCTGCATCATCGATGAGGAAGCGGCCGTGAGACAGTGCGCTTTTATCAGAGGCAGCGCCATCGTCGGCAGAGGGACCACGGTCGGCAACTCCACAGAGCTCAAGAACGTCGTCCTCTTCAACAAGGTTGAGGTCCCCCATTACAATTATGTGGGAGACAGTGTTCTGGGCTTCCACGCGCACATGGGCGCCGGTTCGATCACATCGAATGTAAAAGCGGACAAGAAAAACATCGTCATCCGCTGCGGTGATGAGCGTATGGAGACCGGACGCCGCAAGATCGGCGCCATGCTCGGCGACTGGGCAGACATCGGCTGCAACAGCGTGCTCAATCCCGGAAGCATTGTGGGAAGACACACGAACCTGTATCCGCTCTCCATGGTGAGAGGCTGCATTCCCGCCTATCACATCTACAAAGATAAAGACAGCATTGTAAAGAAGGATATGGAGTGAGATCATGAATCAAAAAGTAAGTGATTGTCTGAACTATATAAGGAGTATTACCGACTTTAAGCCCAAGGTCGCGCTGGTCCTGGGATCCGGGCTGGGAAGCTATTCCAACACGATGACAAACATTGAATGCGCGATCGCTTACAAAGATATTCCGGGTTTTCCGGTCTCTACGATCTCCGGTCACGCCGGCCGTTATGTAATGGGATACATCCACGGCGTCCCCACCGTGATCATGGACGGCAGAGTTCACTATTACGAGGGATACAGCACGCAGGACGTGGTCCTTCCGATCCGTGTCATGCACGCGCTGGGAGCGGAGATCCTGTTTCTGTCCAATGCCGTTGGCGGAATCAATGACGATTTCAAGCCCGGCACACTGGTCAACATAAGCGATCATATCTCCCTCTTTGTGCCCAATCCTCTGCTCGGCCCCAATGATCCCGACGAAGGGACCCGTTTCCCGGATATGTCACAAGTCTACGATGTTGAGCTCAGAACGATCATCCGAAAGGCGGCGAACCAGGAGAATATACTTTTAAAAAGAGGCGTTTACTGCCAGCTCACAGGACCCTCTTTCGAAACGCCCGCGGAGATCCGGCTTCTGAAGACCCTCGGAGCGGACATGGTAGGCATGAGCACCGTGATCGAGGCCATCACCGCAAGGCATGCAGGGATGCGGGTCTGCGGCGTATCTCTGGTGACGAACTATGCTGCCGGGATCCGGGCGGAACAATTGAACCATGAGGAAGTGAAAGCAGCCGGCGTCAAGGCGCAGCCCATGTTCGCAAGGCTTGTCAGCGCCTCTATCGAAGCTATGAAAGATATCTGAACAGGGATCCGCAAGGCAGTATTGAACATGAAGACATATATGACAATGTTCGCGCTGGCCGTGATCTTTCTCGCCCTTTCGGCACTGATCGGATCACGCGACCGCAAAGACCGCGAAGAAAAAGAGCGCCGGCACCTCAAGGAAGGCTTCGGCAAAAAAGGAAACAAAGCCTATCCGGACGGCCGGACAGCGCAGATCCCGGCGTACTTTATGAGACATCCCGGCGATTTTCAGATCGATGACATCACCTGGAATGATCTCGACATGGACCTTCTGTTTCAGAGCATGGACACGACATGCAGCAGCCCGGGCGAAGAGTATCTTTACAGGCTTCTGAGATGCCCGCGCACAGGCGGCACTTCACCTCTGAGCGGTGACGGCATGCAGTGGTGGACGGCGCATGAAGAGGAGCGGATCCGCGTGCAGAGGATCCTTCTGACAGCGGGGATCAACAGCAGGATCTCAGTCTATGAGTATTTGGACCGGCTGGACGGTCTGGAGGACAGAAGTCCTGTCAGCGACCTTCCCGCCGTGATCCTGCCGGCCCTTTCCCTGGCGGTCATGGCATATCGTCCTTCTGTCGGCATTTGCTGTCTTTTGGCTTCTTTTGCCTTCAATATCGTCTCTTATTTCCGGGTCAAAAGACAGATCGGACCGTATTTGATCACGATCCGCTATGTCCTGCGGCTTCTGCAATGTGCCGGGCGTCTGACAGAGGAATCCTTTCCGCACTATGAAAGGGAAAAGGAAGTGCTGCGAACACAGGTCCGGTCCTTTAAACGCTTCCGCGCGGGCAGCAGCATTCTGCTCAGGAACACTTCCGGAACGGGGACCGGCAATCCGCTGGACCTGATCCTGGATTATCTGTGCATCCTCTTTCATATCGACCTCTTCAAGTTCGGCTCCATGGTCAGGGCGCTCAGGGGGAAAGAGAAGGAGATCGACGATCTCATCGCTTCGATCGGATCCATTGACGCGCAGATCAGCATTGCTTCCTACCGGGAGAGCCTGCCGGTCTACTGTATACCGGATCTCACCGGCTCCGGCTTCGAGGCGGACGGACTGATCCATCCGCTTTTGGAAAAACCGGTGCCGAATACCCTGCATACCGGCAGACCGGTCCTTCTTACCGGCTCCAATGCGTCGGGCAAATCGACTTTTCTCAAGGCCGCCGCACTGGCCGCACTGCTCTCACAGACGATCGACACGGCGCCGGCAGAGCGGTATAAGAGCTGCTGCTGCAGGATCTTTACTTCAATGGCCTTGCGCGATGACATAAGGAGCGGCGAGAGCTACTTCATTGTGGAAATACGCTCTCTCAAAAGAGTGCTGGACGCCTCCTGCGACGGATCAAAAGTACCTGTCCTGTGCTGCGTCGACGAAGTGCTCAGAGGGACCAATACCATTGAGAGGATCAGTGCATCCGCAGAGATCCTCGATCGGCTGGCGGACAGAGGGATCCTGATCTTTGCCGCCACACACGACATGGAACTCACGGATCTGCTCAGGGAGCGATACGTCAATTACCATTTTTCGGAGACAATGAACGAAGGCGATGTCACTTTTTCCTACAAGCTGCTTGACGGCCCTGCGGACAGCAGAAATGCGATCCGTCTTCTGTGCGCGCTCGGCTATGACGAAGAGATCGCGGACAGAGCAGAAGAGCGGGCGAAGAGGTTTATGGACACGGGGCGCTGGATCATGTGAGGCGCCGGAAAGGAAGACACATACAGCTTATGAACGATCTCAAGAGAGTCAGGATCTATTCCGACGGTGCAGCCAGGGGAAACCCCGACGGCCCGGGTGGATACGGTGCGATTCTTCAGTATACAGATGCTGCCGGCAAGCTCCATGAGAAGGAGCTCTCAGAGGGCTTTTCGCAGACGACCAATAACCGCATGGAACTGCTGGGCGTGATCAAGGCAATGGAATGCCTGCGCTTTCCCTGTGAGGTGGACGTCTACTCGGATTCCAAATATGTGGTGAGCGCCTTTAACGAGAACTGGGTCGGGAGCTGGCAGAAGAACGGATGGAAGACCGCCTCCAAACAGCCTGTAAAGAACCGTGAGCTCTGGGAGCGGCTTCTGGCCGCCATGGAGCCCCATGTTGTCCATTACCACTGGGTAAAGGGACATGCCGGGCATCCCGAGAATGAGCGCTGCGATATTTTGGCCACAACAGCCGCAGATGCCGTGGGCAGGAAAGGAGACACAGATGGCTGACGCGATCAATGTCAGGTTCCGCAGGACGAGCAGCCTGGCGCACATCCCCACCAGAGGAAGTGAAAAGGCGGCCGGCTACGATCTCTATGCAGCCGTCTCAGAGCCTGTCAGGATAGAGCCTCATCAGACCGTATCCATCGATACCGGGCTGCAGTTTGAGATACCGGACGGGTATTTTGCGGCGATCTATGCAAGAAGCGGCATCGCCTCCAGAGAGGGGCTTCGCCCCGCCAACTGCACGGGCGTATGCGACTCCGACTATCGGGGCAATTATATCGTGGCCCTGCACAACGACAGCGAGCACACACGCACCGTGGAGCCGGGCGAGCGGATCGCGCAGATGGTGGTCATCCCCTATCTGCCCGTAGCGTTCGAGGAGGCGGAAACGCTCTCGGAAACGGACCGCGGAGCGGGCGGCTTTGGCAGCACCGGCCGATAAGGGCACAGATACCGTCTTTGAATATGTAAATAATAAACCGGAGGATAATACATCATGAAAATCAGAACCAGATATGCCCCCAGTCCCACAGGCCGCATGCATGTGGGCAATCTCAGGACCGCACTTTACGCCTACCTGATCGCCAAACATGAGGACGGCGATTTTATTCTGCGGATCGAAGATACTGATCAGGGACGATATGTGGACGGCGCTGTGGACATCATCAAGCGCACAATGGAAGCGACAGGCCTGATCGAGGACGAAGGTCCGGACAAGGATAAAGGCTTCGGCCCCTATGTGCAGAGCGAGCGCATGCGCGCCGGCATCTACAATAAATATGCGCAGGAGCTTATCGACAGGGGAGAGGCCTATCGCTGTTTCTGTACGCCCGAAAGGCTCTCCACGCTGACTCAGGTAGTGGACGGCAAGGAGATCAGTGTATATGACAAGCACTGCCTGCACCTGACACAGGAAGAGATCGACCGCAATCTTGCGGAGGGAAAGCCCTATGTCATTCGCCAGAACAATCCGACGGAAGGAACGACCACGTTCCACGATGAACTTTACGGCGATGTTACCGTAGACAACACAGAGCTCGATGATATGATCCTGATCAAGTCTGACGGCTATCCCACCTATAACTTTGCAAATGTGGTGGATGACCACTTAATGGGCATCACGCATGTGGTGAGAGGCAACGAGTATATTTCCTCCTCTCCCAAATACAACCGTCTCTATGATGCTTTCGGCTGGGATATTCCCAAGTATATCCACTGCCCGCTGATCACAGACGAGTTCCATCACAAGCTCTCCAAGCGGAGCGGCCATTCCTCCTACGAGGATCTGATCGAGCAGGGCTTCCTTCCGGAAGCCGTGGTCAACTTTATCGCACTCCTGGGCTGGTCCCCGGACAGTGACCAGGAGATCTTCAGCCTGGAAGAATTGGTGAAGATCTTCGACTATCACAGGATCAACAAGTCCCCTTCCGTCTTCGACTACCAGAAACTGCGCTGGATGAACGGGGAGTATTTAAAGGCAATGGATCCGGACGTCTTCTATGAAAAGGCGGAGCCTTATCTCAGGGCAGCCATCAAAAGAGACCTCGATCTTCACAAGATCGCCGAGATGGTCCGCACAAGAATTGAGATATTCCCCGACATCGCCGAGATGGTGAGTTTCTTCGAGGAAGTGCCCGACTATGATCTCTCTCTCTACACCCACAAGAAGATGAAGACCAATGCCGAGTCCTCCCTCAAGGTTCTCAAAGAAGTGCTGCCCATCCTTGAAGCACAGGAAGACTATTCCAACGAGGCGCTTTTCGCCGCGATCAAGTCCTATGTACAGGAAAACGGCTATAAAAACGGCTATGTACTCTGGCCCCTGCGCATAGCGGTATCCGGCCGGCAGACCACACCCGCCGGCGCCACGGAGATCCTGGAGGTTCTCGGAAGAGAGGAATCCGTAAAGAGGATCAAGGCCGCGATCGAAAAGCTGGAAGGCTGACCGGCTTTGCGCGCGGTTATTCCGGAATGCCGGATCTCACTATGAAATCAAATCTTGACAGCTCCCAGCGGGAGGCAGTCTGCTGCGGCACCGGTCCGTGCGAAGTCATCGCCGGGCCGGGCAGCGGCAAGACGCTGGTCCTGACAGAGCACATTCTTTATCTTATCGAACACGAGCACGTCCCTCCGTCCGGGATCCTCGTGCTTACATTCAGCCGCGCGGCCGCCGCTCAGATGAAAGAGCGATTCTCTGTAAGATCACAAGGCCGCTTCCGCGATGTCCGCTTCGGCACATTCCACTCCGTATTTTTTTACATTCTCAGAGAGAGCACCGGCAGGAATTACGCGCTGCTCACTGCTTTTCAGAGAGAAAAGATACTGTCGCAGCTGATCCTCAATTATTATGACGACCCAAAGGAGCGCCCCGCCGCAGAGGAGCTGGAGAAAATGCTGCGCGCCTCTTCAAACACAGGGGAGGATGCGGAGAAGATCCGCTGCATTCAAAGAGATTATCGATCTTACCTTCGGGAAAACCGGTTCATCGATTTTGACGATATGATCCTTGCATGCAGGCATATTCTGACCCGCCATGCCCAGGTGCGGGAATACTGGCAAAAGCAGTTCCGCGCCATACTGGTGGATGAATTCCAGGATGTAAATACAGAACAATATGAAGTGCTCAGGCTTCTCACGGACGGGCGGGGACTCTTTGTCGTAGGAGATGATGACCAGAGCATCTACGGCTTTCGCGGGAGCTCTCCCTCCATCATGCAGAGATTCATGACTGATTTTCCGGGAGCTGTTCGGATCTTTTTGGGATTCAATTACAGGTGCAGCGCCAATATCTGCAAGGCCGCCGGCATCATGATCCGGGAGAACAGGATCCGGATCGAAAAGGCTGTTCAGGCGGTCTGTCCGCCGGGGGACCGCGTTGTCCTCAAGGGGTTCAAAGAGGACCGGCAGCAGCTGGATTATCTGGCGGACGAACTGGCCCGAATGACAGAAGAAGAGCAGTGCCGCGCGGCAGTGATCACGCGCACCAATCTTCACGTGCAGAAGGTTGCCGCCTTTCTTTCTTCCAGGAATATCACCTGTGCCGGAAAGATCTCCGCCTCACAGGCCGTCCTGGAGACGGTGCTCCGGGACCTGGAGCATTACCGGCGCCTCTCTATGGGAATGCGGGAGGGAAGCCTGCCCAGGCAGTCCCTCTACCGGGTGATGAACCGCCCGGAGCGGTATCTTCTCCGCTCTGTCGCAGACAAAGAACAGATCCCGGTCCAAAGACTGCGGGACAACATCCTGCGTCAGAAAGGATCCGTCACGGAATTGACGGAGTTTCTGAAAGATCTCTTTGTTCTGAGCACTTTCGATCCCGAGGGATTTCTTCGATACCTGTTCGACGCCATGGGATACGGAAGGTGGGCGCAGGAAAACCTGGGGAGTGCATACGAGGTCAAAAAAGTGCAGGAAGAGCTGCTTCGGCTCAGCAGACAGTTTAAGGACACCGGAGAGATGATCGAAGCCGCTGTGCGCGGAAGGGAACAACACCGGAAGGAATCATCCGGAGGCGTGCAGATCATGACGATGCACGCCTGCAAAGGACTTGAATTCGAGCGTGTCTATCTTCCGGCCTTAAATGAAGGGATCATCCCCGGAAGAAGATGCCGGGAAGCAGAGGATCTGGAGGAGGAGAGGCGTCTTTTGTATGTGGCGATGACGCGGGCGCGGCAGCACCTCGAACTCCTATATGTGACCGGAAGCAGAGAGAATCCGCGGCCGCCTTCCCGTTTCTTATCCGTTTATGGAGTCAAGAGCTTTGTATACTCCTGAGTATTGTGGTAGAATATATTATCTATGTTTTGCGGCATCACGGTCACGGGCGTTGTAAATCATATTATGACTACGCAAGGAGGCACACAAATTGAGCCAGAAAATCATTGCAGAACCTTCAGACCATATGAGTCCCGGAACCGTCGTGACGGATGACGGGATCGAGATATCTGCAGTTTTCCGCGGGTCCGATCCTTGCGGCGTGATCCTGTACCACATACCGGACGGCAGAAGAGTCAGGGTCCCTTTCAGCGATGAGCACCGATTCGGGAGCCTGTACTGTGCAAAGATCTCTCCTCTGGATCCCTCAGAGTGGGGATACCGGCTCTACACCGGTGACACGGAGTTTATCGATCCCGCATCCCGCAGCATCCTCTTCCTGGGCGCAGGATCCGTGCGCGATGAAAATGGCGCGTGCGGTACCGCCGCTGTCAAAACAGAGCGCGTCGGCGGTTTCTTCTATGAGCGCGACGACCGGCTCCCGCCTTACCGCATGAAAGCGCAGACGGATCAGAGCGATGAGATCATTTACTGTTTCCATGTGCGCGGTTTTACCATGCTGGCTGAGGGGATAACATCCAAGCCTGGCACCTTCTCGGCGGCCGCAGAGAAGATCAGCTATTTGAAGGATCTCGGCGTGAGTGCTGTGGAGATCATGCCGGTCTACGAGCAGCAGCCCGTCACAAGGCCTGACAACGGCCCCCGCACAATGGAGGATGCGCTGGCCCTGTATCCGGTCAACCACCACGGGCGCCCGATCAGGGATCTGAGCGTTCCCAAGTGCAATTATTGGGGATATACAAGGGGCTTTTACTACGCCCCGAATTCCGCATACAGCACGCCCGGATATCCCGGCGGCGCCCAGAAAGAGTTTGCGGACATGATCGAGCGCTTCCACAAAGCCGGGATCAAGGTCTACCTTCAGCTGTATTTTCCCGCATCGGTGACCTCCCAGGCGCAGTCGGATATCGCCCGCTTCTATGTCACGCACTATAACGCGGACGGTTTCCGTCTCATGGGATCCGTGGCCGATATCTGCTCCTTTTCATCGGATCCTCTTTTGACGGACACCAGGCTGTTTTTTACGAATTTTCCCTATGACCAGATCTGTGCCATGGACGAGGAGAACCCTGAGGGCGGGATGATCTCCACCGCTAATCTCAGCGACTACAACGGCGTCTTTGCTTCCCTGCTCCGGCGCTTTGCCAAGAGTGACGACTACACAATACGGGCGTTTTTGCATGAATTTGTGAGCACTCCCATAGGCCACGGCAATGTGCATTATATTTGCAGCAGCGACGGATTTACCCTCAGAGATCTGGTCTCCTACAATGAGAAGCACAATGAGGCCAACGGGGAGGGCGGGATCGACGGCCCGGCCGACAACTACAGCTGGAACTGCGGAGAAGAGGGCGACAGCAGCCGTGAGGACGTGCTCCGTCTGCGCCGCAGCCAGATCAGGAACATGTTGACGCTCCTTTTCCTGTCCCGCGGTA
Organism: uncultured Lachnospiraceae bacterium; assembly: GCA_902767235.1. Taxonomy (GTDB): domain Bacteria; phylum Bacillota; class Clostridia; order Lachnospirales; family Lachnospiraceae; genus CAG-791. Next base: position 16,468 of record CACXGR010000218.1, read on the forward strand.
CGCCGATGATCCATGCCGGCGATGAGAATTTCAACACGCAGGAAGGCAACAACAATCCCTACTGCCAGGATAACGAGATCGGATGGACCGGCTGGGACAACGGTGAGACAGGCCTGCATATCCATGATTTCGTAAAGCGCATCATACGCTTTAGAAAAGAGCACGCGATCTTTACCACTTGCAGGCCCCTTAAGAGCACCGATCATCTCGGGATCGGCTACCCCGACATCTCACTTCACGGAAGAGAAGCATGGAAACCGGATCTGAGCTTTTTCAGCCATTCCATCGGCCTCTGCCTGTGCGAAAACTATGTCCGCCCCTGTGAGAAAACGGAACTGATCTATATAGCGATGAACATGCACTGGGAGAAGCAGGAGCTGGGGCTCCCCAAGCTCGCCCCCGGAAGGCGCTGGAACCTTCTGATCGACACCGCGCTCGAGACGCCCTTTATGGATGCGGAGTGTATTCCGGACGATCAGCATATCGTAGAAGTGGAGCCGCGCTCCATCAAGATCCTGGGCACCGTGACTTCCAACAAACCGAT
>CACXGR010000219.1 GCA_902767235.1 uncultured Lachnospiraceae bacterium
ATTTTCCACTGTGACCGTATCGTCCGTCATGATCGACGCCGCAAGAATCGCAAGCGCTGCATTCTTGGCTCCGGCGATCTCGACTTCCCCGGACAGTGAATTTCCGCCTTTGACTATATAATGTTCCATACCGTCCCTCAATTTAATCGCTTTGTTGCAGTATCGTGATAATACTCCCGCCGACTCACACTGTCAACTGACAGTTTTGCCGTCTTCGTACCGCTTCTAAAAGCTGATATTTGTCATTTTTTATATTTTTTGACAGGTTTTCCGCTCTCCCGGTGCTTCCTAACACCCTTTGGAGCCGACTTGCCTGCGGCCGCTCCGGCCTTGGCCGTGCTGCCTTTTCGGCGCACCGAATACCCGAATTTGCCGATCCGATCGCCCAGTGTAAAGTATTCTCCGTGAGAATACGCGATGAGATCTGCCCGCTCCAGCATCAGTCTGCCGTTCTCGTTCATATACTGTTCATCCACGCTGACGTTCACCACTTCCGCGATGAACATGTCGTGGCTGCCCAGTCTCAGGATCTGCCTGACCAGGCACTCCAGCACCACGGGGCTCTCGCTGACGCCCGGCGCCCGTATCTTCACGGATTCCAGGGGCGTGAGCTTCATCTCCCGGAATTTATCCGTATCTCTGCCCGATCGGACCCCGCAGAAATCTGCCGCCAATGCCAGCTCTTCCGTCGTGAGGCTGAGTGTGAACACCCCGGTCCGCTCGATGATATCGTGCGAATAGCGCTCTCTGCGTATCGACACGGATACCATGACGGGATCGCTGCAGATCGTGCCGGCCCATGCCGCCGTCATCAGATTGTCTCTTCCTTCCTCATCCCTGCATCCGACCAAGACTGCCGGTACCGGATAGAGCATATTGGAAGGCCTCCAGTTCTGTCTTCCCATCGCCTGCCGTTCCTGTCCGATGCTCAGCGGATGAGGCCCGTCAGCATCGCGATCATGCCGGCGCCCTCGACAATCTGCAGTACCGTGACCGCAATGAGAAGTCCGATCGAGATCTTCTGCATCAGGCTGTGCGACGGATCCGGCCTGGAGGCTTCCTCGATCCTGTCGAGTTTCTCCCCGAGCTCCTGCGTCTGCTTTGCCAGCTCCGTGATCATTGACGCCTGCACATTTCTGTACACCCGCACATTGTCTCTGTGATTGAAATCATTGGCTTCCCGCAGAAGTTCCTGTGCCGCGGCGGATGATTCCCGGATCGATCCGGCGAGGGTATCCCTGGCGTCTGAGACGGAGGACTTCATCTCCTGTTCGAAAGCTTTGTGATCCCACTCCTGCAGCGTCTCCAGCTTCTGTGCGATCAGGCGGTTGTTATCCTCGATCAGTGTCTTTATATCTTCTGTTGTATTGCGGTTCAGAAATTGAAGCTTCTGCACCAGCTCGTTGTTTTTGTCATAAAGCTGCCGCAGTTCTGCGAGAACCTGTGAGTAGTCCTCCACCTCGGCCTTGAGCCGGTCTGTCTGGGCCGCTTCCGCTGCGCCGTTCGCACGGATCATTTCGTCAGGATTGGAAAAGTCCACCTTGGGCACAGTGTTGCTGTAATTCCATATTGCAGATGAGTCTTTCATGATCACCTCATTGTCAGGATGCATAGATATCCGGCTTCCTGATATCTATGCACAAACTGTTAAAACTGTTCAAAAGCCATACAACCAATCATATCATTATCCGTTATCATTTACAATCGTTTCAGCCCCGGAGTTTCCTGAGGAGGTCTCCGGCTCCCCATAGCACCTGCTCAGCCCTGAGCCGGGCCGCTTCCGCCGTCTCGCCGGCTGTGTACGCCGGCCTCTCGCCCAGGCAGATCGGATAGATCTTCTCCACCCGCTTGTCCGGCACTTCCATGCAGAATTCCTCGGGGAGGGGGAGCTTGGTCACGCTCATTTCCAGATCGGACCGCTCCATGAGCTCCATCTCCGCCTGATAGCAGAGCATCCTGCCCCGGGTCACTGCGGCCTCGATCCAGGCTGCCTCCTCCTCCGATGCGGTCAGCGCCCGTATCCGGTCTCTGACAAAGGTGAAGGGGCGTCTAAGGCTCTGCTCCCACTCGGGCAGTATTTTGTACTGTAAATAGATCCTGTTGCCGATCTCCAGCTGCCGGGCAAAGGCGCCGGCACTCTCCGCCGACTGTTCCCTGCAGAGCGCTCCCGGCACGCAGCGCATTTCATAGCCGGCAAGGCCGGCCCGAAATCCAAGGTCCGCGTCCTCCAGTTTCCCGTAAAACCGCTCGTCCAGAAGCCCCGTCACTTCCAGGGCCTCCATGCGGTACATGGCTGCTTCGATCATGGGCGCCGCGATGCGCACGCTCCGGCTGCAGACAGAAGCTCTCTGTCCGGCCCCCAGTATATAGGGTTCTGCATCCGACCGGAAATTCCATCCCATTCCACGGATCCTCGCCGGATCTTCAGCTGCCAGTACCCCTGCCTGTACGCCTGCCAGTTCCGCTCCGCCCTCCAGCGCGCGGCACAGCTTTTCCACGCAGTGCTTTCCTACGGTCAGGCGGGGCGAGAGCGTCATCACATATGGCGTCTGCGTGATGTGAAATCCCGTGTTGAGCGCATGTGCGCGGCCCGGATTGAGTCCGAAGTCAAATACCATCGCATCCGGAAAATGCTTCCGGATCGTCTCCCCATCCTCCTTCCGGCCGCTGAGCAGAAGGACGATGACCTTGGGCACCGCCGTTCCCGCATAGACCGATCTCAGGCACCGCGCCGTCTCTTTGCCGGCGTTTCGCACAGGGAGCAGCAGTGTCACTTTTCTGTCTATTCTATCATTCATCCGTTTTCATCCTGCTGCGCCGCTCTCATTTTACACTACGGTTATGAAGGACGGGTCCCAGACGATCAGATAGCCCAATTCCCTTATCCTTCTGCAGAACAGAATGCTCCTCCTCTTTAATTCCTGCGGCTCCTTGTCCCAGTCAAAATACTGCGCCTCCGAAGGCTTTCCGAAGATCTCCTCGTAGAGCCCCCTCAGCTCGGGCCGCACCCGCATGCAGCGGGCGTCCACGGCATAGGCGTTCTGTACGGTCATCGCCCGGTTCATCGGACCGCCTTCCGCCTCGTCCCACCCCTCATACATCACTCTTCCGGCGGAATCGAACATGCCGCCCACAACCTTGTGGGTCCGGCTCAGGACCCTTCCGCCCACGACGCCCACCTCGTTCCGGCAGGTGAATATGTCGGGATGATAGATGACCCGGTAGGTCCCTTTTCGGCTGGAATAATTGACCTGGACCCGCATCCGGCGCTCCCGGAAGTAGTCCTCCAGCGCCGCCTTTCCGGCCGCGATCACCGCATCCGGCTCTCTGGCCGCGTTCTTTGAATCCGACGAAGCGCTGCTCACATGATATAGGATGTGCGGCACATGGCAGACCTCGGACTTGGGCGCTCTCAGGACCAGATCATAGGTCAGCGCGCCGTCGAAGGCGTCCCGCAGGCGCAGTGCCAGGAACAGCTCTCTGCGGATCACCAGGAGCCTTCGCATATAATTGTTGGACAGCAGATAGTCCTTGTTGAAATCGGGCTTGTAATTGGGCTGGTCGAAGCGCTTGCCCGATGCATCACAGTGGTCCTCGTCGGTGTACAGGATCTCCGCGCCGGTGCGCATGATGTACAGAAAGACCTCGTACAGCGCATCCTTGGTCAGCTGGTCGCCCACGTCCACCGTGCAGACATAGTCCCCGGACGCCATATGCGCGGCATCGTTGATGAGCGACGCCTCTCCCCTGTTGCCGGGCACGCTGTAGTAGCGGATCCTCTCGTCCCGATAGTGGTCCAAAAGATCCCTGACGGCGCCGCTCAGGCTCGTATCCGCGATGATCAGCTCAAAGCCGCCGTATGTCTGCGACAATATAGAGATCAATGTCCTCTCAAAATAGCGCACCACCGGCTCGTAAGTAGCCACAATGACGCTGATGCGGGGCGCGTGCCGCATCTTGAGAACGGACACGGAGGCTTCCAGTGCCTCCTCCGGACTCTCGCCTCCCTTGATCCTGTCCCAGACCGCTCTCTGGTTCAGCAAAACGGACGGCTCCGGCTCGATATACTCATACTTCTTCTTGCGCGGCGGCAGGCCTTTCACCGCCGCTCTCGGAAGCGGGAGCTTTTTGACGGCGGCCGGGAGCTCCGGCGACTTCATATTTTGACGGATATCGCCTACCCGTCTTCCCAAATCTTTCCATATAGACATGACCGACACCTCTTTCGTATCACTTCACGCCTGTATCCTCCAGATCGATCTTAAAGCGCGGCTCCTTCGCATCCTGCGTCAGATATCTGTGGTAATACGGATCCCGCCGGGATATCTCGGGGTGCAGCTCGCAAAGGCGCTTCATCTCACCGGGCCGCTGCAGCTCGCGTTCCTCCCTGGTCTTACTGTTCTCAGGAGAATAGGATTCATAATAAAACAGATACATATTGTTGCGGACCACATTATAGTAGCCCTTCTCGAACAGTCTCCAGCAGAAATCGATGTCTCCGCCGTAAGCCGGGAAGTTCTTCTCGTCAAAGCCTCCCACCGCGCGGAACAGCTCTTCTTTGACCATAATGCAGGCGCCGGTCATGGCCAGCATGTTGCGGACGCCCTTGTTGAAGTCAAAATAGTAAGACTCCTCGTTCTTGCAGTACTGCAGCTTGTAGGCAATGCCGGTCTCCACGGAAGTGATCCCCGCGTGCTGGATGATGTTGGAGCTGGGATAGAGCAGCTTCATGCCCACCGCGCCCACGTAAGGCAGTTTGGCCTTCTCCGACAGGTGGGACAGCCAGCCCCTCTTCTGCACCACGATATCATCGTGAACAAACAGGAGCATCTCCCCGTTCGCGTACATCGCGCCCAGGTTGTAAAAGGCGGGCATGTTGAAGCCCATTCTTTTATAGATATACAGACACCTTCCGTCTTCGTTGATCTCCTCCACGAGCTCGTGTACCTTCCTTCGGTTGACCTCGTTGGAACCGTTGTCCACGATGATGATCTCATGAGGCACGGAGGCGTGCTTTTCAATAGAGTGCACGCAGCGGGACAGCATCTCGGGATTGTCCTTGCTGGGGATGATGATGCTGATCAGCCTGGTGTAGGCGGAGTCGACGCTGTAGCGCCCTGTCAGTGACTCCTTGATCAGGTTCCCGTTCCACAGTTCCACTCTGTGGCTTCCATGGAAGAGCACCTCCGGCACGTGCCCGATCGGAAACTCATTCCATTTGGCCTCCGGCCTTCTGGTGTAGCCGCCGTCCGCCTGGGCGATCTTGAGGCAGAGTGTCCCGTAGATCCAGGCTCTCACCGGCCAGTCGTCCTCGTTTGTCCGGGCTCTCTCCTCGTCGAGGCTGTCTTCCCTGAGCGCGGACTCGCTCTCGTAATAGGAAGTCCTGCGCCTTCCGGGATTGATCATGGCAAATGCCGACATCCTGAATGCGATCACATTTCCGAAGTAGAATGTGGAGAGGAATGTGTCCGGCGCCCACTCCGATTTAAACCAGGGATCCAGATGTACGCCGTCCTCGGCGATCCTGTCCTCATCCGCATACAGGAGGTTGATCTCCGGATGTGCCGCAAAATAGTCCTTGATGAGTATTTCGGCCATATCGTCCAGTTCTCCGTCGTCATCGCAGGCAATGATGATGTCCACCGTGTCGTGGTCCTCCGCCAGCAGGTGATTTCTGAGATGAGAATACCTTACGATCTCCGATGTCAGTTCGGATCCCGCCCTGTGATCCTCCGTTCTGATCTTCTCAGCCAGAGCTTCTTTATGAACCAGATACCAGTCATTGTAATTTCTGACTACCATGTGCCGCGCACTCCTCTCTTTGCAGACAGGCTTTCTGTTCCTGCCGCCTGCCGCGATCTTCGAATCATATAGGATAACTTTAGCATCTTTTATACTCGAAGACAATGCGTTTTCATCTTTGCCGTATCCGGAAGCGCCCGCACGCATTCTCCCCCTTCCGTTTGGACACTTCTGCGAGTGTCCTCAAACTTCGGTTTGGATACATTGACAAGTGTTCTTAAACTTCGTAATATTATGGTAGGTAGAAATGCCTAATTCTGCTTTCCTCTTTACAGCAGGATTCGGCAATTTTGGGCAAAAACAGTGCTTTTTGCAGACATATCTGTCATGGAGCGCCGCAGATATGGACAAAGACAGACGCGCTCCGGAATGGAGAAAAAACTATGTATCTTGATGATTACAAACGCTGGGCCGCCGCCGATCTTGTGGACTGCGATCTGAATGCGGAACTGCAGAGCATCGCAGGCGACGATGAAGCCATCAAGGAGCGCTTTGCCGTAGCCCTTCAGTTCGGTACAGCCGGCCTTCGCGGCACACTCGGCGCAGGCACGAACCGCATGAATATCTGGGTTGTCCGCCAGGCAGCGCAGGGCGTCGCCAGCTGGGTCCTCACCCAGGGCGGCACGCAGACCGTGGCGATCAGCTATGACAGCCGTCTCAAGGGCTGGAATTTCGCACGTGACGCCGCAGGCGTACTGGCCGCAAACGGAATCAACGTACGTATTTATGACGAGCTCATGCCCGTTCCCGCGCTGAGCTTCGCTACCCGTTACTACAACTGCAACGCCGGCATCATGATCACGGCGTCCCATAACCCCGCCAAATACAACGGCTTCAAGGCCTACGGCCCCGACGGCTGCCAGATGACGGACGACGCCGCAGCGATCGTCTATGACGCGATCCAGAAGACAGACGTTCTGACCGGTGCCAAGTACATGTCCTTCGCGGAAGGAGTTGAGAAGGGTCTGATCAAATTTGTCGGCGATGACTGCAAGGAAGCGCTCTATGAGGCGATCGAAGCCCGCCAGGTCCGTCCGGGTCTGTGCAGGACCGCCGGCCTCAAGCTGGTCTACTCTCCTTTAAACGGCACAGGCCTTGTGCCCGTTACCCGCGTTCTGAAGGATATGGGCATCACCGATATCACCATCGTCAAGGAGCAGGAGTATCCCAACGGCTACTTCACCACCTGCCCTTATCCCAAC
>CACXGR010000220.1 GCA_902767235.1 uncultured Lachnospiraceae bacterium
TGTCTCCGATGTAAACATCATTCAAAATGAGTGAATTCCTAATTACACAATTATTGCCAACATAGACCTGTTGGAACAATACAGAATCCTCCACCGTTCCGTTCACGATACAGCCGCTTGACAATAAACTGTTCCTGACCTTCACTCCGACATTATATTTTGCCGGCGGAAGATCCGCGACCTTGGAATGAACCTCGGGGTACTGTTTGAAGAAATAGTCCCTGATCTGCGGATTCAGAAAATCCATATTCGTCTTGTAATAATCCTCAACAGTTGCAATATTGCTCCAATAGTTGTGCAGTTTAAAACCATAGATCCGTTTCAATCCTCTGTAGCGGATGAGGATATCCTGAACCAGGTCGTAACGGTTCTCCTCCATGCTCTTTTCTAACAGTTCGATCAGAAGTCTTCTCCTGATCACATAGATCCCGCATGAAATCGTACTGTACTGCGCCACGACGGGCTTCTCCACGAATTCCTGGATCCTTCCGTCCGCGTCCATCTGCACGGTGCCGTATCGCTCCACGCTAAAGTTTTCCGGCATTTCTTTGACCACAACCGTGATATCGGCTCTCTTTTCGACATGGTATTCCAGTACCTCGTTGTAGTCCATCTTATACACACAATCCCCCGAAGCGATCACTACGTAGGGCTCATGTGATGTCTTAAGAAAACTGATATTCTGGGCGATCGCGTCAGCTGTCCCACGGTACCACTGACTGTTGGCGTCCGCAAAGGAAGGCGTAAAGAGGTACATACCTCCCTGCTTCCGCCCGAAATCCCACCATTTGGACGACGCCAGGTGTTCATTCAGACTTCTGGAATTATATTGCGTAAGTACAGCGACCTTTTGGATCCGCGAATGCTCCATGTTGCTCAGTGCAAAGTCTATGCTGCGGTAACTGCCCGCTACAGGCATCGCGCACACAGCTCTGCGCCTCGACAGCTCTTTCATCCGCCTGCTGTTGCCTCCGGCCAAAATAACTCCTACTGCCCTCATTCCACGTCACCTTCTTTCACCAGAGTTTTTCCGCTCTCAAGCCTGCTGCCGGGATAATCCTCCGCAGTCGTCACGCCGCTGATCATCACATTTTTACCGATGCTGACGCCGGCGGGGATCACCGTCCCTTCTCCCAGTGTAACGATACCTTCTCTGTAAACATCAGGTCTGCTGTCATTGGGAATATCGCTGCCTTCGCCAAGAACGACTCCGTCTCCAATCGTGACATTTTCTGCAGCGATGACTTTGTAAAGCCTGCTGCCGGCGCCGACCCGGGTTCCGTTCATGATGATGGAATCCCTCACCTCTGCGCCTTTTTCGATCGTCACATCACAGCCGATGACAGAATTGTATATCCTACCGTACACCTCTGTTCCTTCACCGATGATCGTCCTCTCAGCAACACTTTCCGGGCCAAAATACTGCGGCACATTGGATGTGCTCTTCGTGTAGATCTTCCAATACTCCTCGTACAGGTTGAATTCCGGTACGATGTCGATCAGCTCCATATTGGCCTCCCAGTAGGAAGTCAGAGTGCCGACGTCTTTCCAGTATCCGTTGAATTCGTACGCATAGAGCGGTGATCCGTTGTCACGGCAGTAAGGAATGATATGCTTGCCGAAGTCAAGGTTGGGCTGCTCCTTATTGGTGACCAGCGCATCTTTCAGCGTCTTCCAGTTGAAAATATAGATTCCCATGGAAGCCAGATTGCTGCGGGGATGCGCGGGCTTCTCTTCAAAGTCCACAATCCTCTTGTCCTCGTCGGTGATCATGATTCCGAAACGGCTTGCCTCCTCCATCGGGACGGGCATGACAGCGATGGTTACGTCCGCCTTGTTTTCCTTGTGGAAATCCAGCATAGACTCATAATCCATCTTATAGATATGATCTCCGGACAGAATCAGCACGTAGTCGGGATTAAAGCTCTCCATATAGGCCAGGTTCTGATAGATCGCGTTGGCTGTTCCCGTATACCATTCCGTATGCCGCATCTGCTCATACGGCGAGAGAATGGAAACACCGCCAACGTTCTTATCAAGATCCCACGGAATCCCGATTCCGACATGCGTATTCAATCGAAGCGGCATATACTGTGTCAGAACGCCGACCGTATCCACACCTGAATTGATGCAGTTGCTCAGCGGAAAATCGATGATCCTGTACTTTCCGCCGAAAGATACCGCCGGTTTGGCCATATTTGATGTAAGAATTCCAAGTCTGCTGCCCTGGCCGCCTGCTAACAGCATGGCGATCATTTCTTTTTTAACTATCATGTTGCCACCTCTGGTATGAATATTGCCAAAATAGTATACAATTTTACGTATACAATTAAGCAATGATATTATAACACACCGCTCATAGAAAAGGAACTGCGCATTATACTCACTGATTTGTTTTGGGATGTGTGTTTTTTCGTTTTATTTCATGAAATTCCGCCCCTGCTTCCCCACAGCTTTGACTTGTCTGATATCATAGTGTATGATACGAGCGTTAACTGATCAAAACACAGACACCGGATTCGGGATCTGTCCAAATATCAACTGTACCCGCAATATCGTACAGAACAGCACACGGAGGTCTTATGTATCAGATCGATCTTAACAAACCGGTAAATGTATATTTTTCAGGGATCGGCGGAATATCCATGAGCGGACTTGCCAGGATCCTGCACAGCAGAGGCTTCAGGGTGTCCGGCTCCGACCGCGCCGCCTCCGGCATCACCGAGGGACTGAATGCGGACGGCATCCCCGTCATCATCGGACAGGCGGAGGAAAACATTACGCCTGATATCGACTTGGTCGTGTTCACCGCCGCCATCCATCCCGACAACCCGGAATACATCGCCGTGTCCCGGCTCGGCATCCCCCACATCAACCGCTCCGTGCTGCTGGGCCAGATCATGCGCGGTTTCAAGGATCCGGTGGCGGTCAGCGGCACCCACGGAAAGACGACGACGACTTCCATGATCTCAGAGATCCTGGTGGAAGCCGGAACAGATCCCACCCTGTCCGTCGGCGGCATGCTCAGCAGCATCGGCGGCAATGTAAGGATCGGGCAGAGCTCCTATTTTGCCGCGGAGGCATGTGAATATACCAACAGCTTTCTCGATATGTTCCCGGGCATCGGCATCATCCTGGATATCGACGAGGACCACCTCGACTTCTTCAAGGATATAAACGACATCCGCCGCTCCTTCAGGAAATTCGCACAGCTTATTCCCGCAGACGGCGCCCTGATCATCAACACGCAGATCCCCGATCACGAGGAGATCTCCGGCGGCCTTGACTGCGACGTGATCCTGTACGGTCCCGATGACAGCGCCGATTACTGGCCGGAAGACATTACCTATGACGAATTTGCACACCCGTCCTACACCCTGTGCAGCCGCGGAAGCGACGGCTCCGTGTCAAGGCAGCCCATCTCACTGAGCGTACCCGGCGAGCACAACGTCTACAATTCCATGGCAGCCATCGCCGCTGCGGACCGCCTCGGAATCTCCCGCGAACACACCGCAGCCGCGCTAGGGAACTACAGGGGTACGGAGCGGCGCTTTGAGATCCTGGGTACCAGGAACGGCTTTACGGTCATTGACGATTATGCCCACCATCCCACAGAGATCGAGGCGACGCTGCGCACGGCGGCCAACTATCCCCACCACAGGATCTTCTGCGTGTTCCAGTCCCACACCTACACGAGGACCAAGGCACTGATGAAGGAATTCGCGAAGGCGCTGACCCTGGCGGACAACGTGATCCTGGCGCCCATTTATCCCGCCAGAGAGACCGACGACCTGGGCATCAGCCACCGCACGCTGGCGGCGGAGATCGAGGCGCTCGGTCATCCCTGCCTCTGTCTGGACACATTTGAAGAGATTGAAAACTTTATTCTGCAAAATTGCCAATCCGGTGATTTGGTGATAACCATGGGCGCCGGAGATGTCAATAAAATAGGGCATAATCTGGTCTCCTGACATGGACTGTCCACTTTTTTCCACATCATCCACCTGACCGCGCCGGTCCGGCAATGTGGAAATCCCTCTTCCGCAAAACATGGAATAAAAGGACTTTCGCGGCATGTATCCGCATTATCCACATTTTCCACATTTTCCGGTTTTCGGGCCGGACCGGAAGCGTCGGATTTATTTATGGACAAAATGACCATTTCGCTGTTTTGGGGCCTGTGCTATACTGCTCTTGTCAATTAAGCTATATTGCCGCAATTTGGAGCGCGCTCCGCCGCGGTTTCTATATCTGAAACGTGTATATGCCCGTACCGCCATTGCTTTTTTCGGGTACTTTGCGCATGAAAAGAGGGGTTTGTAAATTGTTCACGGTCTACAGCGAAAACAGCTTGGGAACAACTCTTGTTTCTAATATATTCATCGACAATTACATGAAGGACGCCAATGACGCGCAGCTGAAGGTCTATCTCTATCTTCTCCGCATGATGAATGCCGGGAGATCCACCAGCATTTCCGACATGGCGGACCGCTTCAACCACACCGAGAGGGAAGTCCTGCGTTCGATCCGCTACTGGGAGAGCCGCGGGCTTCTCGAGCTCAAATTCGACGGCACAGGAAACCTCGCTGCTCTGCACCTGGTGTCTCCGCAGCCGCAGGATATCGTCCGCAGCCGTCCTGTGCCCTTTGGCGAAGAAAAGGGCCCGGCCGCTTCGGATGCGCGCGCCCTTTTCGAGCTCACCGCAGAGGATCGCTTTGCGGACCGGTCTCCGGTACCGCCCCTGCCCAGACTGGGCCAGATGGCGATCCCTGCGCAGCATGCACCTGTTCCGGGTGTTTCTGCCGCCGCTCCTGATGCGCCTGCCGCCGCTCCGGCTCCTGCCGCAGACCGCGCCCCTGCCGAAGAGACAGGCGGCGTCTCTTCTGCCCGCAGCGCAGCCGTCCGCACCGCCGAAGCCTCCACGGAGGCCATAGAGGCATTCCGCAGCAGCGCCAAGAGAGCACAGCTCTTATTCGTGATCGAGCAGTATATCGGCAAGCCTCTTTCCCCCAAAGAGATCGAGTCCGTGTACTATATTTCCGAGCAGCTTCACTTCTCAGACTCGCTGATCGATTACCTTCTTCAGTATTGCATCGACAGGGGCAAGAAGGACTTCCGCTACATCGAAAAGGTGGCGGTCAACTGGGCAGAGAACGGGATCACCACGCCCAAGCAGGCTGAGCGGGCCGTTTCCAATTTCGGAAAGAACAGACGGGGATCAGGCGCCGGCGTCAAGCCTTCCGCCAACCCCTTTAACCAGTTCGAGCAGAACCAATACGACTTTGATCAGCTGGAAAAAGAGATCCTGGGCAATTGATCGCCGCCCGGGCGTTCTTGATAAGGAGTATCCGTGTCACTGACCAGAGAACAGTACGATGAGATCGTACGCAGTTACATGCAGAAGCAGAACCGCAATCATCAGCTCGCTATGCAGCGGCGCGATGAAATATTCGCAAAGATTCCCGAATTTCGCGAACTGACGGACAAGGTCCCGGTGGTCGCGATGGGATATCTGCGCTCCAAACTGGGAGAAGGAGGAAGCACTCATCCTGATTCTCCCTTTTCTTTGCGTCCTGAACTGGAAAAGATCGCGGAGCGCAAGAAGAAGCTTCTGCTCTCAAACGGTTTTCCCGCCGATTATCTCGAGGAGAAGTATGACTGCCCTCTCTGCAGGGACACCGGTTTTGTCGACGGACACAAGTGCCGCTGTTTCCGCCAGAAAGAGATCGAAGTTCTCTACGACCATTCCCACCTGCAGGAACTTGTAAAGGAGCAGAATTTTGACACGCTCTCCGAGCGCTACTACAAGGGCGAAGACCTGCAGCGCTTCCGGGTCGCATCTGCCGCCTGCCGCCGCATGGCCGCGGAATTTGACGAGGTCTTCCGCAATATCTACCTGTACGGCACCGTGGGGACCGGAAAGACCTTTCTGTCCATATGCATTGCCAGGGAACTTCTGGAGAGCTGCCATTCTGTTCTGTATTTCAGCGCCGCGGCGCTCTTTGACAAGCTGTCCATGTACGCCTTTGACGCCAAGGCCAAGAGCGAGCTGCGCAGCTTCACGCAGGATCTGTACGGCTGTGATCTTTTGATCATAGATGACCTGGGCACCGAGCTCACGAACCAGTTCATATCCGCGCAGCTCTTCAGCTGCCTCAATGAACGTTTTCTGAACCGCAGATCGACAGTGATCTCGACCAATCTTTCTCTCGGAGAGATGCAGCAGCGGTATTCCGACCGCGTTTTTTCCAGGATCACCAACAACTACGAACTCTACAAGCTGACCGGAAATGATATCCGCCTCATGAAGAGCAGGCTGCGCAGCCGCTCGTCAGCCGGCGCCGCAAACTGGAAGCATCCGTCCCAACAGACGGTATTCACACCATAAGATATGATACCCTATCATCACTGTAAGCCAGAGAAAGCGAGGACTACTCATGGAACCAATCAAACAACACGACAAGCGTCATCTGGATACCATGCCTGTCGGTGCTCTTGGGATCGTTCCTATAACGGGATGTGAAGAGATGGCCGCCGAGATCGACTACTATCTCACCAGATGGAGGGCAGAACGCGAAAGTGAGCACAAGGATTCACTTGCCTATATAGGATATAAGAGCCCCTCCTATATCATCAACTGCAGTCTCCCGCGTTTTGGCACCGGCGAAGGAAAGGGCGTGCTGGGACAGTCCGTCAGAGGCATGGACCTCTATCTGCTCGCAGACGTAGTCAATTACAGCCAGACATACAAGATGTTCGGCCTCGAGAACCATATGTCTCCCGATGACCACTATCAGAATCTCAAGAGAGTGATCGCTTCCATCGGCGGCAAGGCGCGCAGGATCACCGTGATCATGCCCTATCTCTACGAGAGCCGCCAGCACAAGCGCACCGCAAGGGAATCTCTGGACTGCGCCATCGCGCTCCAGGAGCTCGTCCGCATGGGCGTCGACAACATCATCACCTTCGACGCACATGACCCCCGCGTCATGAATGCGATCCCGCTCAACGGCTTTGATACCGTCCAGCCGGCCTACCAGTTCATCAAAGGCCTGCTGCGCAGCGTCAGCGACCTGCAGATCGACAACGACCACATGCTGATCATCAGCCCGGACGAGGGCGGCATGAAGCGCGCGGTCTACTACGCCAACGTTCTCGGCCTGGACATGGGCATGTTCTACAAGCGCCGCGATTACACCCGTGTCGTCGACGGCGTCAACCCCGTCATCCAGCACGAATTCCTGGGCTCCAGCGTGGAAGGCAAGGACATGATCGTCATCGACGATATGATCTCCACCGGCGACAGCATCCTGGAGGTCGCCAGAGCACTCAAAAAGCGCAAGGCGCGCCGCGTCTTCATCTGCGGCACCTTCGGCCTCTTTACTGACGGCATAGAGAAATTTGACGAAGCCTACAAAGAAGGGGTTTTCGACAAGATCCTGACCACCAACCTGATCTACCAGAGGCCCGAGCTCAAGACCAGGCCCTGGTACGTGAGCTGCAACATGAGCAAATACGTTGCCTATCTCGTGGACACGCTCAACCACGACAGCTCCATCAGCGACCTGCTCGATCCTCGCGAGAAGATCCTGAATATCGTAAATCGGTATCACGAAAAGCAGCAGAACGGCGGGACCTCCCTGTAAGAAATGTAAGATTGCATAACTGAAAAAATCCGGCTCATGCCGGATTTTTTCATGTGCGCTTCAATGTTTGGCCCGGTTTTCAAGCGGCGGGGATCACAGATCCACCACCACTCTCCTCCCTGTTCTCTGATACTGATAATACCGGACGCCGGCCGCATCGAACATGCGCTTGCTGGCAATGGTCATGTCGGAATCCGCATACTTGTCGCTGTCGTATACGACCGTCCGGATGCCGCTCTGAATGATCGCCTTGGCGCATTCGTTGCAGGGAAAGAGCGACACGTAGAGGGTGGCGCCTTCCAGACTGCCGCCGCGGTAGTTCAGGATCGCATTCAGCTCACTGTGGGTGACAAAAGGATATTTGGTGTCCAGGGGGTCCCCCTCCCTCGCCCATGGAAACTCGTCGTCCGAGCAGCCTGCAGGCAGCCCGTTATATCCCATGGACAGGATCTTGTGCGAACTGCTCACGATGCAGGAGCCGACCTGCGTGTTCGGGTCTTTGGAGCGCAGCGCAGAGAGCTGTGCGACGCCCATAAAATACTCGTCCCACGAAATATAATCGCTCCGCTTTTTTGTCATTTTGACAGACATACTATCCTCCTGCCGCTCTGTCTTACTTCGTGCCGAAAATACGGTCGCCGGCGTCGCCCAGTCCGGGAACGATGTAGCCGTGATCGTTGAGGTGGTCATCCAGCGCGCCGATGTAGAGGTCGACATCGGGATGTGCCTCCGTAAACGCCTTCAGGCCTTCGGGCGCAGCGATGATGCACAGGAAGTGCAGCTTCTTGCAGCCGTGCTTCTTGAGCATCTCGACTGCTGCCAGGGCGGAGCCACCGGTAGCGAGCATGGGATCCACCACGAAGATCTCTCTCTCTGCGCAGTCCGCCGGGAGCTTGCAGTAATACTCCACGGGCGCCAGTGTCTCAGGGTCTCTGTACAGTCCGATATGGCCCACCTTGGCTGCGGGGATCATGGTCAGCATTCCTTCCACCATGCCCAGCCCTGCTCTGAGGATCGGGACCACTGCCAGCTTCTTTCCCTTGATCTCCTGAACGGTCGTTTTGCAGATCGGTGTCTCGATCTCCACATTTTCAAGCTCCAGGTCTCTCGTCGCTTCATAGCACTCAAGCATCGCGATCTCGCTGATCGTCTCGCGGAACTCTTTGGTGCCGATCTCTTTGCGGCGGATGAGTCCGATCTTGTGCCTGATCAACGGGTGATCCATAATAAATACCTTAGCCATCTCATTCCTCCATGCTGTCTGATTGATGTTCATTCATGTCTGTGCTTTATCTATGCAAAATACTGCTGTCCGCCAAATGCGTTCCATTTTACAGCAGCCTTTCACCTTGATCGAGGTCCGCCACTCTGTGGCCTGCCGCTTTCATCAGGCGGTTCATGATCGCCTGGCCGAGATCACCGTCGCTGAAGGACTCCGAATAGATATACTCCACCTGCTCGTCGTCAAACTCTCTCAGGATGCGAAAGAGCTCTTTGGCGGTGCTCTGCTCGTCGCAGCGGGATCCCGTGCTCTTGACGCTGTCCGCGTCATACATGGCCTTCGTCTCGTCTGTGCAGATCACGCCGGTCTTCATGCCCCGCGCCCTCTTCTCCCGCACAGCTTCATTGATCCCTGCTACTACTCTATCACATTTCCCCTCAACTATCACAAGTTCTCCGCGGGGAGCGTAATGTTTATATTTCATTCCGGGCGCCTTGGGCGCTTTTCCCGAATCGGGTTCGATCAGTGCCCGGTCCACTTCCACATCTCCCAGGACCTCCTCCAGCATTTTCTGCGTGATGAAGCCGGGCCTCAGGATCGTGGGCCTGCCCTCCGTCAGATCGATGATCGTGGACTCCAGGCCGATCCCCACCTGTCCGCCGTCGATCACCATCTCGACCCTTCCGTCCAGATCCTCCATACAGTACCTGGCCAGCGTAGGGCTCGGTCTTCCGGACCGGTTGGCGCTCGGCGCCGCAATGTAGCCGCCCGACGCGTCGATCAGCGCCTGTGCGATGCGATTGCTGGGAAAGCGCACAGCGACCGTGTCCAGCCCTCCGGTGGTCTCCCTGGGTACAAGTTCGCTCTTGGGAAAGATCATCGTCAGCGGCCCCGGCCAAAACAGCTCTGCCAGTTTCCCCGTCTGGGGCGGCACTTCTTTGACGATCGCATCCAGGTCCGAGAGTCTGCATATATGTACGATCAGAGGGTTGTCCGAGGGGCGGCCCTTTGCCGCATATATTTTCTTCGACGACTCAGGGTTGAGGGCGTCGCCGCCCAGTCCGTAGACCGTCTCTGTGGGAAAGGCCACCAATCCGCCCTCCCTTATGATCTTTCCGGCCCTTTGTATCACTTCCGGGTCCGGATTTTCCTCATTCAACGCCGCGTATTCTGTTATCATTTTACTCCGCTCTTTTACTTTTGATCCATATATGCTGCTATGACATCCCAGACGTCTTCCGTCTCCATTCCCAGGCACCACTCTGCCACGCCGGCGACAGCATGCGACTCCATCACCTTCAGCTTCGCCTCGATGGACTCCGCGTCCTCGATCCAGATCTGGTAGGTGGCCTCGTCATCGGCAGCTTCCGCATAGTTCTGTCCGGTCATGCCGTTCCACTCCACCTTCATGTTGTGGTTGGCGATGAACTGCTGTATCTCGCTCATCCCGTAGGCCTCGCTTCCCAGGCCCTCTGCTGTGGTCTTCCAGATCCTGGTGTAGAACGGGATCGCGTTGACCAGCTTCTCCGCCGGCACTTCCTTCAGCGCCTCCTCGATCCCGTAAGTCACGTAATCCAAAGACGCAACGCTGCCGGCCTCCGTACTGCCCGCGTAGTGCTCGTCATACCCCATGATCACGACGTAATCTGCGAACACGCCCTGCTCATCGAGCCGGTAATAGTCATTGAAGTTGTACGGCACATAATTATCGACAGAGAAGATGAGTCCTTCTCTGCGGCATGCGATCGAGAGTTCCCGGATAAATTCGATGTAATGATCGCCGTTCACTTCCGACACGCCTTCGATATCCGCATTGATGCCTTCGATCCCCATATCTTTGGCCGTGCCGACGACCTTGTCGATCACAGCGGCCCTGCTCTCGCCGGAAGCCATGAAGGACTCCTGCACTCCGTTGGGTCCGTTGAAATTGTCAAGGACCGCCCAGACCTGCATGCCCTGTTCATGTACGTGATCCACATAGTCCTGCGATGCGCGGATGTCCATCGAACCGTTCTCACTCAGCACCGAGAACCATGTAGGGCCGACCACATTGACGCTCTTGGTCTTGCCGAGCCTGTCGGCCAGTGTGGTGTTTCCGGCCGTTCCGGCGATGCTGTGCCAGACCAGGTTCACTTTGCCCTCAAGCGCAGTGCGCTTGTATTCCGGCTCCTTGTAGTTCTCCACCGCAGCCATCTGCACCGCCTCCGGCTTGCTCATCTTGCGGTTTTCCATATAGCCGATCATCGCGTCATCCGTGGCCACTTTGCTCCAGTTATCCATCTGCTCGAGCACGACCACTCTGCTGCCGGCCGTCACAGCCGAGACCACTTTGCTCTTGACGCCGCCCGATACCCGCAGGCTGGTATCTTTGGTCACCTGCGCCTCCTGGCGCTCGCCCCACTCCGTATAGATGCTGACCCGGTTGGGCGCTGTAAATGCCTGATAGGAGAAATTGCTGTAGTGCAGCGCAAAGTCCAGGGAGACATATACCGCGTCCCCTTCCTGCACACAGATCACATATGCCTCTTTGGTCTCCTTCCCCGATGCGTCGGACCAAGTATCGCTCCCCTCCTTCGCCGTGATGCGCGTGTCGGGAAGACAGTAGCTCAGTTCCGCGTCCGTATCGGAATAATAGAACCTGTCGTTGATCAGTTCCTTGAGCAGTGCCAGCCCCATGTAATAGCTGTCGCCGATCTTCCTTACATGATAATCCGTAAACTGGTCCTGCAGGATCACCGGATAGTCGTCCTCCCCTTCCACTTCATAGTAAGCGTCCAGGTCCACCTGTTCTTCACTGTAAGTATATTTGGTCCAATACGTCTTATAAAATACGGTCCCCAGCACTCCGATGAGAATAATGACGACCAGTGTGGGCAGAACTTTCTTCATTTGCTCTTCTCCTTTCAGATTCACGTCGTTATTATAACAGAGTATGGGAAATGTAACAAACGAAACCGCTCCGAACATGACAGAACGCTCCGAATACCGTCTGCCGCACGCGGGTCCCGCCGTGTCGAAAGGTATACGAAGCGTTCTTTGATATGACATCAATATGGCTATAGAATTGAAAGCAGACATAAGACAGCAGATCCTACTCTGATCAGCATGTCTTATCCTCGACTTGCCGGCGGACTGCGCAGACCGAAGGAAGTACGTTCTTTCCGTGTGGTTTGCACTCCGCTGTCCCGCATCCGCCGCGGGAAGCGCAGAAACTGTACCTTATTTAATGACTGTTTTTTATACTGACGCTTTTGATCATTCTGGAATCTGTTCTGTCGAATTGACCAGAAACTTAGACAATGGGATGTACCCATCGGTAAATGTTAATTAGAAATGATAGAAATTAACAGGTCGTGCTCCTCACCTCCCCGCCGATACACAGATTGTTTCATCTGCTTCCGAGTGCTATTCTAATACACCCGCTCCGTTGAAAACAACACTCCCGCCTTCCGAAAATCCGAAAGCGGCCATTCTTGTGATTTTCGCACAACACTTCCGGCGCCTGAAGATTTAGTTGACCGCGGCCTGCGTTTGCGTCAAAATATAGTTAAAGATGGGTTATTATCCCCTCTGGCCGATAGCAGCTTCCCGGCGGCAGACCTTTGCCCGATCACCGCCTGCAGAGACATCCCCAGGGCTGTCCGGCTGCAGAAGGAGGAGTTTATGAAAATAGAAAAAATCAGCAACAGCCAGATCCGCTGCATACTGACCGAAGAAGATCTTGCGGGCCGCCAGCTCCGCCTGAGCGAGCTTGCATACGGAACAGAAAAAGCCAGGGCACTGTTTCGCGATATGATGGAACAGGCCGCGATCCAGTGCGGCTTTGACGCGGAGAACTACCCGCTCATGATCGAGGCGATCCCTCTCGGTGCGAACAGCATCGTCCTGATCGTCACCAAAGTGGACAACCCCGAGGAGCTGGACACACGTTTTTCCAATTTTGCGCCCTCTGTGCAGAAGGACGCCGCTCCGGCGCAGGAGCCCCCTTCCCCGCTCAACCAGCTGCTCAAGTCCCTGCGCGGCAGGGAGCAGGCATCGGATTCCTCTTCCGCCTCCGAGGCGCTCAGCCGGCGCCGGGCGTTCATGATGACTTCCCGGCTCTATTCCTTCGAGTCCATGACGGATGTGATCCGCGCGGCCAGGATGCTGGCTTCTGCCTATACAGGGAGCAGTTCTCTCTACCGCGATGAGAAGAGCGGCACGATCTATCTCCTCCTGAAAATGCGGGATATGGAAGAGGTCGCCGCCATGCAGCGCGTGATCGCCTCCTTGTCCGAATACGGCACACCCGAGAAGGTGAGCCCGGCCAGACAGCAGTATCTGGTCACTCACTGCAGCGTTCTGTGTGCCGAGAACGCCTTGGGCACCCTGGCGCAGCTGTGACAGAAAACCCTTTAAAACAGGCGCTTCGGCGCCTGTTTTTTGATGTCTGCTCCGTTTAGACATTTTCTTCCGACTGCTGTTAACTTATTCACAAGTCCTGTGAAACTTCCACAATAGTTATGTATGACTAACTCATTTTTTCGTAACAATTACTGGATTTTTCGAAATACAATCCGAAATGTACATTGTATTTTATATTTTCCGATGCTAGAATTATATTGCTAGATAAGCTGTGGGTTTATACAAACTTTAGCGGTTTACCGCTGCAATATTTACAGGAGGAAAACAAATGGCAAGAAAGTTTCTCACCATGGATGGTAACGAGGCTGCTGCACA
>CACXGR010000221.1 GCA_902767235.1 uncultured Lachnospiraceae bacterium
TGATCTCGAAGTTCTCCTTTCTCACCCAAGCGGGCAAATGCCACAAAATGATGTATAGAAACAGCTGATGGTTCCTGTAGATATAATTCCTATCTCTTCAGCTGTTTTTTCAAAAACGCCGAACCTTTTATGAACACCGCACTGATAAAGCCCTTGTTCAGGTACCAGAACATCACTGTTCCAAACACAATGTTTACTATGTTCAAGATCATCTTCTGTTGAAAGCACAGTGTGCACTCTATCGTAAGCACTGTAAGGACAAAAACCATTTGCCGGTAATCGTACTTGATCCTGACGATCTTTCGAACGTCAAACATGCGGAACAGCAGCAAAAACAGATAGCTGATCAGCGTGGATCCGGAGGCGGCGTAGAGCCCGATCCATTTGATCGTGGCGAGGTCGATCACCAAATTGCTGATGGCTGCGCAGGCAGTTGTAACGCCCACGCTCTTTGTATCCTTGTATGCGACATAGATGCCGCCGAGGAAGGTGCACATACTAAAGAAGAACATTCCCAGAAATAGAATCGGCATCTGGAAATAAGCCTCCCCGTAATCTCCGCGGATCAGGAGCGCGAACAGAAGCGGCGTAACACAGATGAGAAGCCCCAAAAATCCCGCCATAATGTTGAACATCGTCTTAAACATCAGCGTATAATATGCTTCTGCGTCATCGTCCTTGGATACTATACTGGCGTTTTCCTGCCACGCCATCGTGAATGTATTCTGAGCCAGTGTCAAAAGAGACGGGATCTTATTTGCGACAGAGTAGACCGCGTTCGCCGAGACGCCCATGAACAGAGTGACGACAAATCGATCTGAGACACGCATTACCCAGGCGGACATACTGTTGGGTACCATCGGCCATGAGTATTTGAGCATATCCTTCAACAGCTCTTTATTGAAGCAAGTCAGATCAAAATACCTGTATATCCCCGCTTTCAGGAACAGATACAGCATGGACAGGATGGACGACATCATCAGGGAAAAGACCGTACCACGCAGTCCTGTTCTGAGCCAATAGACACAGATCACGGCAAAAACCATTTTGCCCAGTGCCGAGATAATGGCGCTGACGGCGTAGTCCATGTTGTAGCTCAGTCCTCTGCACACCTGTCTTGTGGCATTGACAACGATATCTGCCAGAAAATAGAGACATATCAGGATTCTGACCACCGGATCCTGTCTGTACAGACAGAAATAGAGAATGACCAGTGAGATCAGCGAAGTGGGTGCAATAAACACAAAGATGTTCGTCACTATCTCCTTTATCTTGCGCAGATCGCCCCTGACATCGATCAGGAAGCGGAAAGCCGCCGCCTGGATCTGCAGCGTCGCTGCCGGCAGAAGGAGAGATACCAGGACCGTAATGAGATCATATACCCCGTAGTCCTCCTGTGTCAGACATCCGGTCAGGATCGGCAATGTAATAAAGGAAGCCAGTTTGGGCAGGAAAGTCCCGATTGACAATATGAGTGTATTTTTGGCTAATTTTCCTTCCCGGCTCATCTCTGAGTTTGTTCCTCCCTGTCGGCTGCCCGCTGCGCGATCATTCGGATATAGGCCAGCGAACGGTCTCTCATGCTGCCGAGCTTCCTGTCGGGTTCCTCCCACTGATCCCTAAAAGCATAGTCCGCCTCACTGTTTTGAAGTATGCAGTCTTCGAGCCCGCAGTTCACAAGGAGGTCCCTGCTCCTGACATTAAATTTTCTCTTCGACTCCAGCTCCACTTTGAAGCGGCGGTGAAAAATGACGGAAAAAGCCGTTCCGTGGAAGGAATTGGTCAGCACATACTCCGCCCCGGCAAACCATCCCACAAATTCCTCCGGAGATGCATAGCGGATGCGCGTAAGGTCACGGTTGGTCTTGTATTGGTTATTGAGATAGAGGATCCTGCACCCGGTCTTCGCTGACAGTTCTCTCGCAAACGGAAGGAGATGCAGATCTCCGCTCACTGTATAGAGCAAAATATAAGGTTCCTTCACTTCAGGTATATGTCCGAAGGTTCTCCACTGCGCGTCCGTAAGAAGCAGTGTGGGGTCGAGATCTGTCCTCGCTTCGAGCCCAGCCGCCCGGAGCATGTCCACTCCGCTGCTCTCCCTGAGGGAAATGGACCGGATCCCACTCAGATGCCTTAAGTAAGTCTCCTCTTTTCCCTGCGGAAAGGTATCAAAGCCGAAACTGCACGCGTAGGAATAGCGCTGCTCTTCCCGCGCAAAATCCATCATATAGGTGCTGTCCATCCCCGAGAGTCGATCGTTCCACACCTGATCGGACCCGGCGACAAAGAGTGAATACCGCTCCGCTGTTTGAGGACTGATCTTCCCTGTTACAGGTTCTGAGAGCACCAGCTTTCTCTTGCGGTATGCCGCAAAGACCCGGTCCTTTTTGATCTTGACCGGAGAATGCAGGAGCGTCTGAATGACATGTCTGCCGTTTTTGAGTCTTCCGAAGGGTCTGTGGTCCTCCTCTACTGCCGGGCAGCGGTAGTCAATGATCTCAGCCTCCGCGCCGAACCGTCCGATCGTATTCTGCAGTGCATACGCCTGCAAAACAGCTCCGTAATTGGAAGCTCTGTGAAAAGTTAGGATTCCTATTGGTTTATGCATAACAGCCTCTTATATCTCCGTGGACTCCGCGCCGAATTTTTCCTGCTCTGTGCAGGCCTCCTCCGGATCCCGCGGCCCCGGGCTCACCGAAAGCAGATACCAGATTGCAAAATAGAGCATCAGCGTATGATATCTGTACATATAATAGTCAAAAGTTGCGGCGAGAACATACGGGATCAGGGCATAGATGGCGATCCTGGCCGCTTTGTTCCTGTAAAAGCTTTTCCCCTGCTGATCGATCTGTCCCTGCAGAAATTCCACTGCCAAAATAAACAGAAAAACTGCCAGAAGACCCCCACAGTACAGATACTCGATCAGTATATTGTGTGTATGGCTGCGCGTGATCCGGCTCACCATTACAGTCTCATAGTTCCATCCGTTACCCAAAAGCGGTTTCTTCAGTATGTACTCCCCTACGCTTGCCCAGATCTCCAGCCTGGCGTTGATACTTTGCCCCTTCTGAAAAACCTCCAAAAGAAAGTCCGTATATTTACTCAAACCGGCAAAGAGAGCCAGGAAGGACTCCCCGATCAACGCGACGATCCAGATCAGCCTCAAATTCAACAACTTCTTGGTCAAATGGATCGTATATGCGGCAGGCAGCTGGTCCAAAAGCAGAAATGCACAGAAGGCCAGGCATCCCAATAAGGCCGCCAGTGTCCACTGCACAAAGAAACAGTACAGTGTAAACGCCAGAAAAGCGTATGCAGCCTTGACCATCCGTCGGTTAAACTGATAGGCATATATAAAGAGCATGACGATCATCGGATACACGACAAAAAAAGCGGCGTTCGCGTGTCCGAGGAAGAACCAGTTATCCGAATAGGACCTTCCCAATGAAACACTGATGCCCTTCCGCATTCCGCCGCTGTCCTGGTAGAGCAGGATGGTCACTAGATGGATCCCGCACATCAGAACTCCTGCCGCCGTATATCCCTTAAAGAACTGCTCCGGATTGAGGTTCAGGCCCAGGCGCGCAAACGCGCTGAATCCGACCAGCATGATCGCGTAGATGAGGCCTCCCCGGAAATCGGATATTTCCTTGTTCAGGAAAGATGCCAAAACGAGGCAATATATATGCGCACCGACCAGCACCAGCACGCCTATGTCCGATCTTTTCAGACCGTGATCCCTGTACCAGAGACCATACAGCGCCACACAAGACAGACTGACCAGAAGCAGTCCCCAGTTCCAGGCCCTCGCCAGCGAATCCCCCAGCACATATCTTCCGGGCTGAAAATACAGCAGTGCCGCCAAAAAGTACAATAAGGCATATTTATTTGTCTTAACGATCCTTATTATTTTCAATTTCCGGTTTTCCTTCTCTGTTCGTATATCGAGCAGATCCCTTGCCCGGTCCTATTTTTCAAAGGAACACTTTTCTGGGAGCAACTTATTGAAGGCTCTCTCGATCTGTTCCCTGGCCCACAAAAAATCGTCATGGGTCTTCAGCGCGTCCGCATCGTTGAGGCAGAGCAGGCTGTATTTGCCCGACGTGACATAACCGCACAGCTTGCGGACAAATTCCCTGTCGGACTTGATCGTATAACAGGCCCCGATATTCCCGATCTTCTCTGGCACAAAATTGCCGCTTGCGAGCTGCCAGTAGCGGAATACGAATTGGCTCACATCTCTCACATCCCGGAAGCGGTGCCGGCAGGTCTCATCGAGCCTCGCGCCTTCAAGCTTCCAGACCGTATCCATCGTGCTCTTGAGGATCGGCACCGGAAGATGTTCATTTCCGAATCCGGGGAACATGTTATATTTGCTGCAGAAAAGATTCTCAAACACGTTGGCCGCACCGTTTCTGGCTAGAGAAAACCACTTGGCCCTGTCTTTTTTGAGTACTTCCTGCATATCAAAGTGCTCGTTGATCACTTCCGTCGTATTGAGATAGATATGCGGCATCATAGCGCCCATCTTGCCTGCGCGGATCGCATGAAGCCTGGCCTGATGGACCGGCTTTCCGTCCCTGTAGAACAGCTCTCTGGAGACCGGTCTGCAAATAAAGGTGTCGTCATTAAAATATACAAAATGCTCGGATAATTCACCGATCCGGTTGAGGTTGAGTTCGATCGTATGGGAACTGAAAGTAGGAAGATATTCCTCCGGAATATAATCTGCGTGCTTGATGTGCACCAGCTTGTCCGCCTTGAGATTGAGCCACTCCGGCACATGGCCGCAGGTCACAAAATAGATCTTATTGACCCAGGGAGCAAATTTTTCCACGCCTCTGAACCAGTATTTGAGTGTGTCCCAATCCCTGTACCGGGCGTCCCTGTTGTCCACCATATAGTCCGTCCTGCCGGAGTAGCTGTTTTTGAGCTTTTTCCACTCCGGGTCGCTGTCATCCACCCATAAAAGGACAAAGTCGATCGGGTATTCAGATTGAGCCGGCTTAGTCATATCGATTAATTTCCTCCAGATATGTGTGCGGATCTGTGCCGCCATATATCGCAATGTCAAAAAACAGAATTACATAAAGAGAAAAGCGGATTTTTGCTCCGCTCTTTCTCAAATAACTGCATTCACTTTGTTTCTAAGATCAATCCGTCTTCCGTTTCTGAAAAGTTTCGCAGCCGGTCCGTCACGCATTTTCCTTCAGAATGGAGCGCAGCGTGGCAAACATGACAGCTACATTAAACAGGAGATAAAACACCGTGTAAAGATCAAGCCAATTGAAGAGTATGGCCAAAAGAAACAGTACCAGTGCCCCTCCCGCGCAGGACTTGAGGTTCAGCGCGATGACCTTTACAAGGCCGTATTCCTTCTTCTCGCTCACTCCACGGACCTGTCCCTTGTCCATCAGCGTAGTGACCGTCTTATGCATGACAAGGCGGGGATACATGTTCATCACAGCCGTCACGCCTCCCAGGATCACGAGGATCTCCGATGTGATCAGACCTGCCCTTACAAGAGGACCTGTGCTGTGCGCAGCCATGATCCCTGCTGAAAAGAATACAAAGGACGCCTCCAGATACCCCGACATCGCATCATATACGCTTCCGAGCCTGGAGAGCTGATGCTTGTATCTGGCGACATTGCCGTCCACACTGTCCAGAATATCCCAAATAAAGAACATCAGCCAGCTCACCAGCATTGCGCTCTTGGTATAAGCGAACCACGAGAGAACAAATCCGATCATTACTGGTATGATGGATATCAGAGATATCATATTGGGGCTGATGTTCGTATACATAAACGGAACAGAAGCGACGTAAGAGATGGGTCTGATCACGTAAAACGCAAACAGATCCGACTGTGCGGAGGCCTTCTTGTCCGTCGTCATCGATTTTTCCGCTATATCCTTAACTGTAATCATAAATTGCTCTTTCTTTTCATTTCAGTCTACTATTCTTTATATACTAATCTGCAAATCGTGTCAAGAATGAATGCCCTGCGCAAAAGTGCGCATAAAGAGCTTCTGTCACTGCTGCTGCAATGACAGAAGCGGGATTCTCTCGGATGCGATATGTTCATTCTCTGTTCAGGGCGATCTCCGGTCAGGGAATGCGGACGATCTCCACCCCTTTGTCCGCCCAAAACTCTTCACTGTGCTCAGACCGGCCTGTTTCCATCCTGTCAGCCGTTACGAAAAGTCTGCCGAAATGCCATTTCTCCCATGCTTTTGCGTCGTCAGCGCATGCCTGTGCGGCGCGGTCCACGTATTTGCAGGCTGCGACGATCTGCCTGGACTGTTCCCTTGAAGCCGCGCGCTCTGCGCCGTCCGTCCCCTCGCCGGCTTCTACGCCGACGATCAGATAGTCGCAGTTTTCTCTGGCCTTTTGGATCCGGTCAAGGCTCCGGATGTCAAAGGGCTCGAAACATCCTGCCAGATATCCGGTCACCATCCTGCTTCGGTCAGCCGCGCGGCCCGAATCCTTCTTGTATTTGTAGCTATGAATCCCGTATTCATGAGGATCTGTGTGGTATCTCTCCAGAACCGCTTTGAAGATCTCCTCATACTGCGGGATATAGAGCGTCTCTCCGGCGAATATGCGCTCCGTGATATTTTCCGCCAGATCCGCCAGGAGGTCCAGTCTGTTGGGGCCCCCGTAAAATTTGGATCCCTTGAAGGAGGCCGGCGAGACGTTGAGGATCCGATTCTTTCTGCCGGACACCTCCAGCTCAATGTTGACGCTTTCGATCAGTCTGCATACGGATGCCTTGGAGGCCGCGTATACCGCAGCCATGGGCGATGACATAAGTCCCGAAATGGACCCCATCACGCCGGTGTAAAAATCCTTTTCGCTGTTGATCCTGTCATAAAAGATACGCAGGATCTTGATCGTCGATGTGGCATTGATCGTCATGATACTGCCGATCTCCGCCGTCGTAAAATATTCAAACTCCGCCACCCGGCCTATTCCGGCCGTGATCATCAGTACCTCCAGGTCTTCCTGCGCCGCGATCTCAGAAAGGAAGTCTTCATCGAGATCCAGCAGATTCACATACATGTATTCATAGCTGTTTTCCGGAAGTACTCCCTTTTCTGGTTCCTTCCTGTCCAGGATCAGCGCCCTGTATCCTCTGCCGATCAGGTTTAATGATACCGCCAGGCCCATGCCGTTTCCACCGCCTATGATAACCGCCGTCTTCATAAACAACTTCCCTTTCTTTGCTGATATTATTTGCGGGGTCTGAGATGCCTGATCCCCTTCTTGACCGCCCTTCTCATTTCGGGAGAGAGCTGATTGAACCAATACTTCCCGCTGTTCACCTTTTGCGAGCTCTCCAGGTCAAACAGTAAGCCGGGATCCGTGACATCACCGAACTCTTTGCTGGTCCCAAAGATGCGGGTGGGTCTTTGCAGATTGGGATTTCCTTCTGCAGCCGTGTTCCAGTCCGTCCCGGTCATCCGGATATCGCCGGAAATGAGGTCGAGCAGTTTCTCCCCCCGCCGGGTGTTTATAAGGACCACGGATACCCGCCTGTTCTTTCCAAAAGGATCCGGGAGCTTTTCCGTATTCCAGAAGTCCCCCATCGTCAGGTCCGCCGCCCGTTCTCTCTGTGAGAAGGCACACCGGTAGCAGCTCTTTCTGAACCACTTAGACGACATAAAGAGACGGTAATAGGGATCTCTGAATCCGGACAGCGATACCCTGCCGCCGTTCTCCATGCCGATCGTGACCATAAAGTCCCTGTCGAAGCCTGTACCGGCCTCCTCTTCTCTGCTGCGGAAGCGGTAGCTCACCGCTCTCTGGCCATGTCTCTCCCAGATCCACTCCAGATAGCTCTCAAACATCTTGGGGGATGGTGTGCCGTGACAGATGATCTCTGCCGTATATAATTCTTTAGCAACTCCGGGACAAATTTCCTCAGCTGCCGCACGCACGCCGGCGATCTGACAGGGTGTTCCCGTAAAGAGCACTTTTCTCCCCGCCTTGAGATCATCGATCACCCGGCTGACAGCCGAATTCATGTCTGACTGCACATATTTGGATCCCCGGAAGGCCTCTGCCTGTTCAGGCGAATCCGCCCGTTCCACCATGACCCGCAGTTTGTCATCATAGATGGATCCGTATGCCGGATCTCCCTGCTCTGTCCATCTCTTTACCAGGATCCCTCCGATCCCGCCCGAAGCACTCGCCCTGTCTTCGGTAACGGCGTATGCGCCCAGGCATACTGTCGGCGCGTGCATCTGCAGCGGTCTGCCCTGCATGGGGCATGTCCGAATACATCTCCCGCAGTGCACGCACTTCTCTTCGTCAATGACCGGAGCAGCAAATCCGTTGCGGTTGCGGGACATCGTTATACATCCGGCAGGACATACCGCTTCGCATGCGCTGCACCCGGTACATCTTGCCTCATCCGCATTGACGCGTGTCCCGGGTTCAGACGCATCATAAGCTTTTACGGCATGATACAGAGCTTCTCTCAAATAACCAAGAGATTTTCTCTTCTCTCTATCCATAATCGCGGAGATCTTTTCCTCGTCCACCGCATATAGCGCTTCCAGCTCATCGATCCGACTTGCGTCGATCAGCCTGTGGGACTGATCGAAGAGTGCTAAAAGGTCATACAGCCTCGAGTTCATGGATACATGCCCGGATTTATTCCTTTCGAATACCGCAAAGGGCTTCCGATAAATGATCGAGAATACTGCTCCGTGGAATGAATCCGTCAGCACAAACTGCGCGCCGCTGATCAGGGAGACAAACTCTGCGGGACCTGCCTTGGCGATCCTGAGGCCGGGCCCCGCAGCATCCGTCAGGTTATACTCCTGCTTGGCGTAGGGGATGAAGACCATCCTGAGGCCGTGCCTGCGGCAGAAAGCTACCGCTTTCCGGCGCACCTGCAGACTGTCGGAAAAGAAATAAACCAGTGCGTATTTGCCACTGATCACCGGTCCGGATGCCGCTTTATCCCACTCCTCCCTGTCCAGGAGCATCGTGGGATCGAGGGATGTGACCACCGGGTTGTCCAGATAGCTTTCCAGAAGCACCTTTGCTGTTTTCTCCCTGACACTGAGCGAGCCGAACTTCTTCAGAGCCGGAATTAGGACAGCAGCTTCTCTCTCGGAGAAACTGTCTCTGCCGATACTCGCCGCATAGGAGATCTTTCTTTCCGGCTCACTGACAAATGTCTGCAGGTACAGGTTTCTGACTGCGTTCGGATTCCAGATCTGATCCGAACCGCTGATAAAAGCTTTATACCGCTCGGGAAGTCTCTCTGCGGAAAGGTCGTCGTATACTTCTGTGCTGACGCCGGTGTCTTTCATGAACCGCTCAAAGAGCCGGATCCTCTCCGCAAGAAGGTCCGAGATCATAAAGCGGCACTTACCGATCGCCTTTTCTCCAGCCTTTTCAGCAGCCGAGAGCATCCCGTACTGCCTGATCTGCTGCCTGAGTCCCGGATAAACAGGGTTGGGATTGGCGCCCACATCGTACGACACAAGATCGACGGAATACCCCAGATCTGTCACTGCCTTTTTCAAGGCATATCCCTGGAGCATCCCGCCGTAGTTATAGTTTTTATAAAATTTGGTCAAAATAGCCGCGTCTTTCATTTGCTGCCCCTGTCCGTGCCGACTACACGCATGAACAGATCTCTGTGCGCTTTGGCGGTCCGTTCCACGTCAAACCGTTGCTTCACGATCTCCAGACCGTTTTTTACAAGCCTCTTTCTCAGTTCATCATCATCATGCAGTCTCACGACTGCTCTCGCCGTTCCGTTATAATCCTCGCAGTCCACCAGCAGGCCGTTTCTCTCGTCGATGATGATCTCCGGTATCGCATCGACCCTGGCTGCTACGATCGGTTTACAGGTCAGCATATACTCCGGAAGTACAAGCCCGAACCCTTCCCATCTGCTCAGGAGCATAGCCAGGTCAAAATTGCCGATATAATCCAGTGGATCGCTGACCCATCCGGTGATCAGGAAGCAGTCTCCGAGTCCCCGCTCACTGATCATTCTCTCCACTTCGGTCCGGTTAAGTCCGTCCCCGACGATCATGAAAAACGCCTCCGGAATCTTCTTTTTGATCTCCGATGCAGCTTTTACAAATACATCCGGCGCTTTCTGCATTGCCAGACGGCCTACCATTCCGACCACAAATGCATCTTCCGGAATGCCGAGGACATCACGGGGAATGCTCGTGACCTTTTGCACTTCATTCAGATCGATGCCGTTATAGATCACTTCCAGTTTGGATGGCGTACAGATGCTGTGCGCCAATGCGGTGTTTTTCTCAAATTCCGATATACACACAATACTGTCTGTCATCGGGGCCAGCATCCTCTCGATCATGACATAAGACCTGATTACTTTTTCGTCTGCCCCCTTCATATTAAATGCCCATCCGTGTGCATTATATACACAGGCATTTTTCTTGCCGTCCCGGTTCCGCATTCCGAAATTGGCCATGCGTCCGATCGCGCCGGCTTTGGAACTGTGACAATAGATCACATCCGGCTTATATTTGCCGATCAGCCTGCGCACATCCATCACGCTCCGAATATCCGATCTTGCACTGATCGCATGGTGCATATCGGATACATGTTCTATCCTGGATACAATTCCTTCGAACTTACTTGCATCAAACGAATCCGAGCACACAAGAATATTCTCCAGCTGATCACTATAATTCTGTTTTAGCTTAGTCAATAACGCGACCAAGTACCGCTCTACGCCGCCCGGCGCTTCCGCGATATGTAACACACGTACCTTCCTTGCCACTCTTTTACTCCTGTGTGAACAGACACTGTCATCAAACCTACGGAGTTATTATAGCATAAAAAACGCTAAAATTCCGTAACTGCATCATTATAATACATCTATTCCTTCTTGTCATCCGTAATTGGCAAAACGCATCATTTGGAATGGTCAAGATCCGCATCGTTTTTTAATAAGCTGCGCATATTTTCTATCATGATCAGACGGAATTCAAATTCCTGGCGCTCCTTCTCCACCAGCGTCGACAGGATCAGTCCTGCAAAAAAGGACAATACTCCGGCGATCGTAGTAAACCCGCAGACGATGAGCGTGGGAAATCTCGGAACAAGCCCTGTCTTTATGTATTCCAGCAGGACCGGCGCAAAAAGGATGAGCGAGATCAGAAATAGGATGCCGGCCAGTCCCGCAAAAAACTTCATCGGCCTGTAATTTTTAAACAATCTGAATATGGTCCCCAGCACTTTGGCGCCGTCTGAATAGGTGTCCAGCTTTGATTCGCTTCCCTCCGGCCTGTCCCTGTATTCGATCACCACATTCTCGATCCGCATGTTCTTCTCAACCGCATGAATGCTCATCTCTGTCTCGATCTCGAATCCCTTGGACAGCACCGGGAAGGTCTTCACAAACAGATAACTGAAGGCTCTGTATCCGGTCATGATATCCCGGATGTTATTGTCAAAGAGCTTGTTAATACTCAGCCTCACAAGGCTGTTGCCGAAATTGTGAAACGGGCGTTTATTCTCTTCAAAGTATGTGGAGGAGAGCCGGTCTCCCACCACCATGTCTGTGCCTTTGTGGAGGACCAGATCCACCATCTGTCTTCCGTATTCGGCCGGATAAGTATCATCCCCGTCGACCATAATGTAGCATTCGGCATCGATCTCCCGAAACATCCTGCGGATCACATTTCCTTTGCCCTGCTGGTACTCATGCCTGACAACAGCGCCTGCCTTCTCTGCAATCTGCGCAGTATTGTCAGTGGAGTTATTATCATACACATAGATCACGGATTCCGGCAGTGATCTTTTCCAGTCAGTGATCACCTTCTCGATTGTCTGCTCTTCATTGTAGCAGGGTATCAGTACAGCGATGGTATCCAAGTTGTTCATTCCTCCTCTTTTCGGAACAGCTTCCCGATTCAGTCATAAAAAGTATTATACACATTAATCCTTCAAATAAGAATCCTGCCTGTAACTATCTGAGCTCGTCAATATATTTTCCGTCCAGGACATCCTTGAGGTACTGACCGTACTGATTCTTTTTCATGATCTCATATGTCTCGAGCACA
>CACXGR010000222.1 GCA_902767235.1 uncultured Lachnospiraceae bacterium
GTCTGGTTGTACACGATCTCGCCCCTTCTGTTCAGGATGACCGTGTGGGGCAGTATGGACGGCGATGCACCGCACAGATTATAGAGATAGTCGTCCATGGAGTCGATCGCGCAGGGCAGCGTGATCGATTTTTTCTCCAGAAATTCCGGTATTTCTTCAAGCGGGTCAGAGGCGTGTATGATGAGCATGGCCGCGTCCTCTTCATGGGCCTTTTGGAAATCCTGGAAGATCGGAAGCTCCTGCACGCAGGGGCCGCAATAGGTCGCCCACATGTTGATAATGACAACCTTTCCCCGCTGATCCGCCAGATGGAAGGTCGAGCCGTCGATCAGCTCAGCGCTGAAGTCCGCCAGCTGCTCTCCGATCGCGGTGCCGACCGGCGCAGTGCTCGCATAGGCGTCACCTGCGTCTGCCGTCTGCTGGTCCGGTGCCTGCGCGCCGGCCTTCCGGACAGAAGGATCCAGGAAGTTAAACCACACAAGGGCAAAACATAGTACAGCGAGGGCTGCGCCCCGGGCGATCCGGCCATATTTGGACCGCTTTTCTGCAGAATCGGGTTTGTAATCGGCGCATCCGCAGGCGGGCGCGATGATCGTGTGCGTGCCGCACTTCAGGGACAGCGCGTTCTGGCTGCAGGAAGACATGCATCTCGCGCAGTTGATGCACTCATGGTCGCCCACGTACCGGACGTCCATCCGACAGTTGCGGACGCATGCGCCGCAGGAATTGCAGCGGTTTTCATCGACCTTCACGCTGACCAGCGCCAGCTTGTTGAATATGCCGTAGATGGCGCCCATCGGGCAGATAAAACGGCAGAAAGAGCGGTAGCAGAAAACGCATGATAGGCCGATGATCAGCATGATCACAAATTTGCGCGTGAACAGGATCTTCAGCATGGCAAAATAGCTTGCGTTGCCCGGATTCGACAAAAGGCCGATGGCTCCCTCGAAAGTGCCGGCCGGGCAGATGTATTTGCAGAAGCCCGGCACTGCCAGGTCGTGCCGGATCCCGTACCACATAGGGATCGCGACGGCAAAGACCGCCAGGATCACATATTTGAGATAAGAAAGCGCCCTCGTGACGCGGCTCTTTCTGATCTTCGGTGTAGGGATCTTATGAAGGAGCTCCTGAATGAGTCCCAGCGGACAGAGCCAGCCGCAGATGGTCCTTCCGAGGGAGAGCCCGAAGATCATGATGATCCCCAGCACATACCAGCCGGCGCGGTGGCCGGAGTAGGCGAGCGCATTCTGGATCGATCCCAGAGGACAGGCTCCGACAGCCCCCGGGCAGGAATAGCAGTTAAAGCCCGGGACGCAGACAGCTTTTGTCTTTCCCTGATAGATCTCTCCGTCGATGAATCCCCTCAGGTGCGCGTTATATAAAAGCGCGCTGTAAAGCTGGATCAGTTTCCTCTTGGAGGGACGGAGGTTTTCCCGCCATGTCCCTGTATTTACGTTTGTATTTGTATTATCCAAGGCCGACACACTCCGTACATATTCTGATTGCTTTGACGAGGACATCTTTCATGCTGCCATTGAAGATTCCCATGACAATAAACAGGATCGCGGCAGCCATCAGGATGCGCCGCATGAGGACCCGTCTCTTTGCCGTCTCTGGTGCCGTATTGTAAATTCTCCCGTCTGCCTTGACTGCCTCCGGGTCTTTGACGATGCCTGCCTCTTTCTCTGTTTTGACTCTGGACTGCGCGGCTTCTGACTCGCGCTGCATACTCTTTCCCTGCAGAACAGTCGAAGCGGTCAGACACGCCAGGCCGGCGATCGCCCAGGGCGCTGCAAAGCGGACCAGTGCGATCAGGCTCCGGTCCAGCCCTTCCGGGTCGGTCTGCGAAAAGTGCGCGCCATTTGTCACATAGAGCAGGATCGGGATCATACATACGGCAAAGCCGACCCAGCCTGCGATCTGCAGCTTTTTCTGAAGCGCTCTCTCCTTCGCCATCTCTTCTGAAGGTTCCGCGACGCGGGCGCAGATGAGGTTTCTGGCGAGTTCCGCGTCCTGCACGGGCTTTTCCGCCTCCTCGTCCTTTATGCCTTTCACCGCGCCGATCATTGTCATGACCGCGGATGCGCAGATGAAAGGAAGGACCACCAAAAGAGCCTGTCCCGCTTTTTCCCTGGTGTAGATCCAGTCTGATGGATGCCCGGCGGCCTGCCATGCACTTCCTTCTATAAAAGTCCACACCGTGAGTACAGACAGCACTGCCGCGATCAGAACGCACAGCAGCGCTTGAATGATCAAAAACATTCTGTTTTTTGACATATTTCTGCTCCTTAGTCATGCCTGCTTACTCGTATTAGTGTACTGATGATTATATTATAAAGATGCACTATTTTACTGTAAAGAATCAGGGTTCTGCTGATGGTGTCTTGATACTGTGTCTTGATACCTCTGAGGTCATTTGTCCACACTTGTCCACAAACCACCCCAAAGGTCATTTTATGCGAAGCAATTCATCCCAGCCACCTTAGAGGATGGGGGAATTCTTGCTATAATATGTTAAATCAGGATATTCATATTCAGACAGGAGGAAGAAATGAAACTTACGACCGATATTTTTTCTCAGTTCGATCAAGTGTGGGCACTGGTTACCGCAGGCACCCCCGACAACTTCAACACCATGACCATAAGCTGGGGCGGTCTGGGCACCATCTGGGGCAAGCCGGTTGCCACGGTTTACATCAGGACATCCAGATATACCCACGAATTCGTCGACGCCAATGATTACTTTACCATCAGCTTCTACCCTGAGGAGTACAAAAAAGTACTGGGCATTCTGGGCTCCAGATCCGGCAGGGATATGGACAAGATGCACGACTCCGGGCTGACCCCCAGATTCCTCGACAAAGGCATCACCTTTGAGGAAGCCAAGTATACGCTCGTCTGCAGGAAGCTCTTCAAGCAGCAGCTTTCCGTCGAAAATATTCCCAAGGATGTGGTCGCCGCTTACTACGAGAAAGACGCGCCGCACGATATGTATATTGCGGAGGTAATTGAGATCCACACTTGAGATAAGCAGCATAGGGATCATCTGCTTTCCAGGCCAAAAAACAGCAGCATCACGCGGGAGACCTAAAAATGATCTACACAAATGAGTATGAATCCCCTCTGGGCAATCTTTTGCTTGCCGGGGATGAACAGGGATTAACGGGACTTTGGTTCACGGAAGGCGCCAGATATATTGGGCTTGAACTGAAAAAAGAGGCCCATCGATGCGAAACGGACTATTTTGATCAGACGAAAAAATGGCTGGATATTTATTTTACGGGCCGCGATCCCGGCTTTTTCCCGCGAATCCATTTGACAGGCTCGGATTTCCGCAATCGCGTCGGAGAGATCATGTGCGAGATCCCGTTTGGAAAAACAGTCACGTACGGGTGGATCGCCGACCGGATCGCAAAAGAGCGCGGGCTCGAGAGGATGTCCGCACAGGCGGTTGGCGGCGCGGTCGGTCATAATCCGATCTGCATCATCGTGCCCTGCCACCGGGTGATTGGATCAAATGGGAGCCTGACCGGATATGGAGGCGGAATTCTGCGGAAGAAAGCCCTTCTGGAGCTGGAGGGCAATGATATGAGCCAATTTACGATCCCAGCAAAGGGCACAGCGCTTTAAGACAAAAACGACCTCTGGGGTAGTTTGTCCCCCAGACACAGCACAATGGCGTTGCCAATGCTGCGATGCGCGTTCTCCTTATTCCCCTGCCCCAAAGAGATCGAGACGAAGGCACAGGCGCCGTCTCCGATCATTACGGCGATGGCCAGTGCGACCACTGTCAGCGGAAAGACGACTGTGTTGGCCGCGTTCCCATAGGATCCCAGATAGTCGGCGTTGGCTATAAAGATCTGATCGACGATGTTGTAAAGCGCCGCTACGACCAGAGAGATGATGCAGGGGACGGAATACTTCCGCATCAGGATTCCGATGCTCTCCTGTTCCAAAAAAGCGTTTGATTTTTGTTCCATAGGATGCTCCTTTCCTTTTGCCCCGGGGGCTTTCCATCAAGAAATCAAATAAGCCCCGCGCTGTACGTATCGTATCGGCGCGGGGCTTGTATCGTTTCTTAACCTATATAAAAAAGTGTGCGGCGAAGTTGGATTTACGCTTTCGCCACACACTGTTTTGTATTCTAATGCGGAAGGGGCCAAAAGTCAAGTGCAGCCTTATTCGACGGCCTCAACTGCTTTCGCATCCGCTCAGTCCGCTGTATCCGCGGTTCCCAGTTCTTCGCCCTCTTTGAGA
This sequence comes from uncultured Lachnospiraceae bacterium, assembly GCA_902767235.1. Lineage (GTDB taxonomy): Bacteria > Bacillota > Clostridia > Lachnospirales > Lachnospiraceae > CAG-791. The sequence goes on from CACXGR010000222.1 coordinate 4,258, forward strand.
AGCTTAAAGACCGCCACTCTGTCTTCCGCTGTCAGGTTAGCCGTCTCGCTGCTCTTCTGATATCCGGCCGGCGGCTTGAGGATATGCGCTTCGTAATTGCCGGGATCCACGTCAAATACAGCCGCCCCGGTGTTGTCGGTCTTGGCCATCATGCACTGCGTATCCGAGCAGAATTGCACCCTCACATCTGCCAGAGGCTCTTCGGTATTTGCGTCCTTGACAAAAATAACGTATCCGTCAGCCTGCGCTGCATCTGTCCGGGTTTCCGACTTAGGCTGTCCGCCCATGCTCCTGCCTCCTCCGCCGGAGCCGCCGCAGCCCGTAAGAAGCGAAGCGCTAAGGCAGATCATCATAACGATCGCAATGTACTTTCTCATAACGAATGTCCTCCTCGACAATGCTTGTTTAACCGTATCCGTATTACCTCACGAATATCTTGTTTTGCTCCTGCCTGCTGCCACATAGCCGCTCGTCTCCTCGACGCCGCTGTTATAGATTGCTCCGGAGATGCTGGGGAAAAAGTCGAAAAGTCCGTGTACAATCGCGCAGGCCTAGATATTGCGGGTCTTCCAGTACAGCAAAAGGAGCGCCAATCCGAAGATCGCGCATGCGGCGATCAACATTTTCTTTGCTAGCACATTTTAATGCTTATAATTCTTCATAACCTGGCCTCCATGATTCTGTTCCTGCATAATGCACCCATTCATAATGGCAATGGGGCAGCTTGTTTAAGGATCGGTTCTACATATTTTACCCTACCATACTTATGTCCTTTTTTCCATTTTTAAAAGGGAGCCCGCCACTGACAAATGCAATTCATTCCACCACCTTAGAGGATGAGGGTATTCCTGCTGCTATATGTTAAAATGTATCATCCTCCACAGTTAACGTGTATAGGTTAATCAGCCGCATGTAAGACGTGACCGAAAGGAGTGATCGTATGGCAAAGGGAAATACAGCAGCCGCAGACCCGCTGCCAATATTCAGGTATGACGGCCGACGAGATTTTGGCCAAACTGACGTTGTTTTGGTCCGGTCGTTTTTTCGATTGTTAGCCTCCGTTATTATATTTATAATAATAGCAGACAGATCTGTTCATATCGCGTTTGAGAAAGGAGAACTCCTATGGCATATACGGCTTTGGAAGAAATGCGGCAGGTAAACCGGGAACGCTTCGGGCGTGACGTCGGCCCCTGCCAGCCCTCTCTGTGCGGAGGGGGACTTTTGCGGACCGACCTCAAATCCTCGGCGCTCCGTTTTCTGCACGAACGCTGCGAAAAACTCCGGTTTGATGACAGAATCGCCGGGCAGGAGGCAGCAGACGGCGTCTTCAGGGGAACCAGTCTCAAGCAGGGCCAGATCCCCTACAACATGCAGATGGACATCAACCGTCTCTGTCTGGAGAAGGCTCTCGAGCGCTTCATCGACTCCGGAGTCGCGGAAGATGCTTATGACGTCTACTACTGCTATCTGGAGATCTTTTTTGGCCATTACGGCAAATCCAAGAAAATGGTGGAACTGCTCTCCGAGTTTGAATCCAACGGGAGCTCCCTTCTCATGAAACACAGGGATCACTATTCCCACTCGGTGTATGTTTTCGCGCTCGGGCTCGCGATCTATGAGACAAACGAGGCTTACCGCGGGATCTTCAAGAAATTTTACCGGATCAGCACGAGGGAGGACAACAGGGAGGCCGACAGGAAGGCTGCCTGTCTTTTCCTGCAGTACTGGGGCCTTGCTTCCCTCTTCCACGACATCGGCTATCCGTTCGAGCTTCCTTTTGAGCAGGTCATGTCCTATTTCGAAGTAGATAAACAGGAGCGGGGCAAAGGAAGTCTGTATGTCGCCTACCATGATCTCGATGCCCTGACCAGGCTCAGCGAGGCTGCCGCGAGACAGTTCCGGAAACTGTACGGCAGGGATTTTAAGGATATTACGGAAGTGCTGGCCATGGACATCGCGGACAAGCTCGGGACGCGCTACGGCTTCTCTGAGGAGAAGATGCTGGATATCCTGCGCCGCAAGCCCGTCTCTCCCGGCGATTTCGGATACTTTATGGATCACGCCTTTTTCAGCGCCTGCAGGCTTTATTCCGAGATGGAGGAATCGATCGGCGCGGATGCGGTCAGGAAGATCCACGTCGACGCCCTCTCCGCCATTGTGCTCCATAACAGCCTCTTCAAGTTCTCCATCTCCTTCTATAAAGACAAGGAAAAGACGAAGGGCCCTCTGCGAATGGAGGATCATCCGCTGGCCTATATGCTGATGCTCTGCGACGAACTTCAGTGCTGGGACCGCACCGCCTACGGCAGGAACTCCCGGACCGAGCTCCATCCGATGGCGGTGGACTTCGATTTTCAGGGAGGAGCCATTCACGCCTGCTACTACTACGACAGTGCGGAGCAGGATAAGATCGATGCCTTCCGGCGCTCCTACAAGGCCTGGGAAATGAACGGAGAGAAAGGGGAAGCTCCGCGCCTGAAGGCCTACAGCGATATGGCTGAAAAAGAGCAGCGCTTTACGTCCGACATCGAAAAGATCGTCGACACGAAGGACATCCCGCTGCACATCGTGCCGGCCGCCAGGGAAGCAAACCGCAAGAGAAAGCATATTTTCCTCTCCAACAGCAATTTCCTTCACCTGTACGATTTTGCCGTCTCTCTCCACGGAAGAAACAAAGGCGAGGATATCCCCGTGGAGGATCTCGAGAAAGAATTCGAATCGCTCTCGCTGGAATACCAGCTCTCGACCCTCGGGCGGGCGAAGAATTTCAGCCGCTATCTGGACGCGATCCACTGCTTCTATACGGACAAGCCCGTGGACTACGACATGGTGACGGAGTTTACGCCGCAGCAGGCGGCGATATTCGCTCCGATGGAGCACGAGCGGTGGATCCGCGACCACCAGATGATGGGCTGGATCTGCGGCAGGGACTACGAGACGGTTCCCCTCTCCTGCAGCGCAGCTGAAGAGAAACAGGTGCGCAGCGCACTGCGGGAACAGATGCGCTGTCACAAGCTGGCAATGGACGGGGTCGTCTCCACGGAGGATATCCGGGAGCATTACCTCTCTCTCCCTGAAAAAGAGCAGGACAAGGATTGGCGCCCCTTTAACAGCATGCTGAAGCTGCTCAAGAAATTCGACGGGCTCCGGATCTATCATCTGGACTGATCCCCACAGCATTTTCGGGAGGGAAACGATCATGGAACTTCGCTATATTACAAACGGCATGAGCAGTCCGGAAGGGAAGCCCAAGGTTTACTTTTCCTGTCATCCTGCGGATTTCGACACCGCTTTTCCGATGATTCCCGAGGACATCCTCCGCCACGTCAACTGCGCGGTCTGGTATGATCCGGACATGGCTGCCGTGCCGGATCCGGGGGAGCTGGAGGAGATCTTCGGCGAAATGCAGCTGGTGGTCTTCGCTGTTTCCTCCCACTTCCTGTATGAGAAGAACCGGGCGAAGGATCTGGAGCTTCCCCTTGCTCTGGACAGACACATTCCTATTCTTCCTGTCATGCTGGAAAACGGCCTCGGTTACGAATTCAGCAATCGCTGCGCCAAGATCCAGGTCGTCGCCCGATACGTAACGGATCCCACCGCCACGCCCTATGAGGAAGTTCTGGACTCCTTTCTCTCCTCTGTCCTTGTCGGGGACGAACTGGCGCAGATAGTCCGGGATGCCTTTGATGCCTATGTATTCCTGAGCTACCGCAAAAAAGACCGCCGCCACGCCCACCGCCTGATGCGCCTCATTCACGAAAACGAGGCCTTCCGGGACATCGCCATCTGGTACGACGAATTTCTGGTCCCCGGGGAGGGCTTCAATGAAGCGATCAAGGATGCCTTCGAGAAGAGCTCCCTGTTCGCTATGGCCGTCACCCCCCACCTGGAGGAAGAAGGCAACTACGTGATGCGGGTGGAGTACCCTATGGCGCGGGACCGGCAGAGCCGGGAGGAAGGATTCGGGGTCATCCCGGTGGAAATGTATGAACCGGAAGATGCCGTGAACGGCAGGGATTGGCGAATCGATCCCGCAAACCTCCGGCACCATGAGGAATTTAAGTACCGGGAGATCCCGGACCTGCGGGACGAACACCGCCGTCCGGAACTGAGCAGCGCCTTTCTCGAAGCGCTGGGCCGGATCGCCAGAAAGGAACATGACGGCTCCGCCCGGCACCGCTTTTTTATCGGTCTCGCCTATTTGAACGGCATTGACGTGGAGACAGACTACGGGAAGGCACTGGAGCTCCTCCAAAGTGCCGCGCAGGACGAAGACCCCTGCATGGAGGCGACCGCGAAGCTGGCGGAGATGTACCTGCACGGGGAAGGAGTGCGGTTCGATCAGGCGGAGGCCATCCGCTGGCAGAAGCTCCTCTCTTCCCAATATCTGGAATCCTATGACCGCAATCATGATCCCGATGCTCACAAAGGGTTCGGGACCCAATATTTCAGATCCCTCCTAAAGCTCTCGGATATGGAGCGCGACTGCGGAGATCACCGGGAAGCGATGGAGACCCTCCGGCAGGCGCTCGCCTTTTCAGAGAAACTGGAGGAGGAAGTAGGCGTCAGGGAACAGGAACGCGACCTGGCGATCCTCCACAGCCGGATGGGCGGTCTCTGCAGGGATCTGGGCGACGCCGCTTCCGCCAGGGACTATTATACAAAGGCCTGCAGGATCTATGAGCGGCAGGCCCGGGAGATGGGGACGCAGCGAGCCCGCCGGGATCTGTCCGTCAGTTACGAGCGTCTCGGAGATCTGTGCCGAAAGCAGGGAGACCCTGCCGGTGCAGAAGATTACTATGAGAAGGCGAAGGCAATCCGGGAAGCGCTGGCTTGTGACTCCCTCTCCTGCAATGGCCGCCGCGATCTCTCCGCGATCCTGACCAAAATAGGGAACCTCCGGAAAGCTGCCAAGCAGTACACAGAAGCGGAAAAATATTATGCAGAGGCCTTGGAGATGGACCGGGTCCTTGCCGCAGAACTGCGGACCCCGCAGGCGCAGGACGACTACGGGGTGAGCCTGACCAAGGCAGGGGATATCCGCAAGGCCCTGGGAGACCTGCCGGGCGCAGCAGCGTACTACGAACAGGCCCTCACACTCTTTGAGAATAATATAAGAGAAAGTGAATCCCGTATTTTCCTGGACCACTATGCCGGCGGCTGCGAAAAACTTGCCAGCGCATACAAGAAAACCGGGAACACACAGGAAGCCGCCCGTCTCTACAGGGAATCGGTAAAATGCAGGGAGAATCTCCATGCATCCAGCCCGACCCCTTCAGCGGCCCATGCGCTGGCAGCGGCGTGTTTCAATGCGGCGGCCTTCCTGAAGGATCGCGGCCTGATGCACAGAGCCTTTGAACTTTGGGACAGCCTCAGCCGGTTTCATCCGGAATACCGCAAATACAGGGACAGGGCTGCGCGCCATCTCTCATGACGGGATCTCCGGAGGCAGTTCCTGCTCCAAGTGCACGCTGCAGGCGGTAAAAAGAAGCTGTATGTCTACGAGACGGATTGGAGGTATACTCTACCGGAGAGATAACAGCTCCCACTCCAGCCGGCAGACCCGCCCATTGTTGAATAGGTATCTTGCGTCCTCCGACATAGCTGTGCGGCCAAAGGGAGCCGGAAGCGGCAGAGGCTGTCCTGCCGGCTCCCCGTTCCCCGCAAAGTCCGAAGTGCGGAACAGGATGAGGGCATTGCCGCGCTCGCCGGCCAGATACCCCTGCGGAAGCAGGACGGGACGGATGATGTCGTCCGAGGACGCCTGATTCGGTCTCTTGAACTCATAGCGGCGAAGGAACCGGCCTTCCTCCCCGTAAAGGTCCAGGCAGGCATACCTGCCGGTCTGGCTGCCCATCTGGTCGTACAAAAAGGCTGTCGTGCCGTCTGAAAGCTTTTCCCTTCTGAAGAAGAACGGCATCCCGTTCTTATGTGCCGCCTCTATAGCAGGGTCCGGCTTCACCTGCCCCTTTCCGATCAATTTCCCATCTTGAGGGTCAATATACATCAGGACCTTCCCGCCAAAGATCCCGGAAACCATGACGGCGATCACTTCCCTGTCCTCCTGCGTCCAGATCCGATCCAGACTCGCCTTTCCGGCTGTAAACTCCCTGGAAAGGAGGCATACTCCTCCCGGAAGAGCGCAGACTTCCACAGCCCACCCCTTTCTGTCCCCCCGCTTCACAAGACAGGTCAGCCGCGTATTGACGCAGCTCAGACAGAAATCCTCAGCTACCGGGAATCTTCTGAGACATCGGCCGTCCTCCGCAGACAGGACTTCCTTCTCCCCGCGAAAGACATCTTTGAACAGCCAGCTTCCGTCCGGGCCGACGACGGGGACAGTGTCCTCAAACGCTTTGCTCCCGAAGTCATAGAGCACTGTACAGTCTGTCAGCTTTCCTCTTTCGAAGCGGGGATACAGCGCGTCGTACATCTGCAGACACTCCGGAGCATTCTTCCGGTTCGGCAGGTCTCTGGCCTTAGAGAGCTCTGCATAAGCCTTTCCGTACTCCCCTCTTTCCAGGGCGCCCTTTGCCTCCCGGATATGCTCCTCAAATTGCTGATCCTGTTCCGTCTGTTCCGAAGTAGTCCGGATCCTGCAGAGGGACCAGACCGGCTCCGGCGGCGCAGTCGTCAGGCGGAAGTGCCGGTAGATGCCGGGAAAAGACTTCAGGAAAAATCCGCTCAGCTCCTCTTCCCCATCGGATGTTCCTTCCAGGAAACCGGCCCAGCTGAGCGAACGCGCGCGATAGCTCCGAAGACAGAGACCGCTCCGGGTATCCCAAATCTGGCAGTAATTGTGACTGCCGGTCAGACAGAACGGTCCCCGGTAATCCAGGACCCGGCATTCAGGGTCCCCAGCTGTTTCCTCTGAAAGAAGCGATCCGTCGGCGAGGGAATAGCGATACAGGTGATCATAGAGGCTGAAAAACAGTACAGTATCCTGTTCCGACACCTCAAAGATCCCGGATTCATCCCCCCACCAGTCAAAACGATGGTTCGAAGGGAGCGGCGTCGGTATGGTGAACACAACTTCTCCGCTGAGCCGATCCATCACTGTCAGCCGGTTCTGCCTGTCGCAAGAGATCAGGGTCTTCCCCCCGCACCGCAGTTTGATATTATAGATCCCGCAGTCCGAGGGAAGAATGCGGCGCATCTCCTCTGTCTCAAAGAAATACTCATAGAGGCCGTCCCTGCAGCCCAGGTAACAGCTCCCGGCTCCGGCCCCGCCGCAGTAGGAAAGGATCGAATCTTTGCGGAACTTTTTCGTCAGGATCATGGACGTATCCGGAACAGAGTAAACGCAGAGCCTGTCAAAGGTGCAGAAGACAACTACACTTTCGTCCGCACTGGGAGAAGGAATCCCGTGGACAAGAAACAGGCGGGAGGGCCCGCCCTCCTGCTCCGGATTCTCCCTGTCATGAGGCACGCGAAACAGTCTGGAAGGCTTCTGCGCAGCCGCATCATCCCTGCCCAGGACCCAGTCGCATGACGAACCCTTCGAATACATCGGGTTGCTCTCCCCGACCCGGACAGAATTCTGCTCTGTCCAGTCCTCCCTGCTCACAGGAGGCATGTAGCTCTCGGAAGCCGCTGCGTCTGGGACCTCCCGGCGCACAATGGCCGCTTTCCTGTGCAGCTCCAGACGCCTCTGCGGATCCGTGATCCTGTCGATCTCGTCCAAAAGATACAGATCGGTCTCCTGTCCCATCATCCAACGGTAAAGAGCCCGGTTATACATGGTATCCGGATGTCCCTGCTCCATGCCGGCCGCCTTTTCCCACAGCGTCTCGGCTTCCTTATGTTTCCCGAGGTCCAAATAACTCAGGGCCATGTTGTTGAGGGAGTCCGCGGTGTGGGACGCCGCGTTGAAGGACTCGCGGAAATACTCTATTCCCGTCAGCTTCCTGTAAATCCCTGTCAGGAGCTCTTCCATAGCCGCAAGATCCCTCCACCGGCTGGAGCCCTTGCACCAGTCATCCCTGAGTGCCGCCAGAAATTCCTCCGGAGGCGTGATCCTCCAGCGAGGCCTGCCCGGACCTGCCGAATCTCCTGCCTCTTCCGGTCCTCCGGAACCTGCCGAATCTCCCTCAAAAAGGATGAAGAATGCCTCTGCTCCAGTACTCCAGAACCGCTCTCCCGCGTACATCTCCAGCACCGTCAGTGCCCAGGCGTAGGTATCCATCCACTCCTGTGCTTCCCCGCCTTCCGCCTGCTCTTTCGGACAGTAGGCAAGTGTGCCGCCGGTAGAAATCGCAGCAGTGCCTGACGCCCGCTCCAGCTTTTCCCTGGCTTTGGCGAGGCCGAAATCCGCCACCTTCGCCTCCCAGTCCTTTGTCAGAAGGAGATTCCCCGGCTTCATATCCTGATGGATCAGGTGATTTTCATGGGAATATCTAAGCCCTCGAGCCGCCTGAATGGCAATGTCCAGGATCCGTCTCTGTACCCTCTGCTCCGTGCCCTCGTAAAGACTCCCGTCCTTCATCCTCTCCCGCAGGCTCCCGCCGTCCATCCACTCAGAGAAGATCGTCGGAACACCCCCGATCTCTCGGACATAGTAGCAGGAGACAATGTTGGGATGAAGGCCCAGATCGATCCAGTTCTCGCACTCCCTGACGAACTCCTCTTTTCTCTTCTGACTTCCCTCGGCAAAAAAGCGCGGCTGCGGCCTCTTCATGGCCAGATCGACAGCCCAGCCCTCATGCCGGACCTTCCACACACTGCCCATCCCGCCGCTGACCGCCTCCGACCGCACTTCGTATGTATCGAGGATCCGGTCGCCCGGCCGGATCTCCTCATTCGTGATGGTGTTCTCCTGCCGACGCAGGGCCTCTTCAATAAAAGCGCCTGTCAGAGACATTTCCTCCTCCAGGCTGTTTTTGCTCAGAGATGCGGAAAGACTCAGTGAATCTCCGGAATAAGAATGATCTGTCACGGGTACCCCTCCTCTCAATTCGGATGCTCTGCCTCTGCTGCCGGTCCTGCATGGACTTTTATTCATTATACCATTATTATTTGAACCAGATTCCATTTATTCCCGAGTTTATACCGTATACTTCCTTGTCCCCTTGTCCCGGTGATCCACAAATGACCTCAAATAAAGTGCCCGGCACCATGAACTGATTGTTCATGATACCAGGCACTTCCTTTTCTCCGGTTAACTGATTGCTTACAGTATA
>CACXGR010000223.1 GCA_902767235.1 uncultured Lachnospiraceae bacterium
CACTCCACCTTTAAGGTAACTTATTCAACACGCCACCTTTAAGGTAACGTGTTCATTCCGTCCCCACCTTGAACAGCTTCGCCATCAGCGGGAAATACGTGACAACAAACACCGTCGCCGCAGCCGCCCTGACCGCCTTCTTCCTCTTCTCCGGCACACTCATGCCGGCGATCAGCCCCATCGCAAACAGGCAGAACTTGACCACCGCAAAGTCTCTCCAGCTGCTCCTCTGCACATACTTATCACCCAAACGCAGCAATGCTCTCATAAATCCTCCTCTCTCAGTGTCACTCTACCTTTAAGGTCGCTTAACATCAAAATATCACCTTCCCAGTGTGATGACACTCTACCTTTAAGGTCGTTTACATCTACCTTTTCCCCGGCACCACTGTCCGAACAAAGACATACTCCCCATCAGAAGAGCGCTCTTCATCAAAACAATACCCGCTCCAATCAAATGCCTTGATCTGCTCCGGCTCCTCCGCATGAATATCGGCCATAAACCGTACCATTTCACCTCTGGCCATCTTGGCATAGACGCCTTTCTGGACGATACGTCCGCCTTCCAGCTCGCCAAAAACACAAGAAATATATCGATCCTCCGGCCGGAGATATTTCTCAATGCATTTTGAGTATTCCTTGGATGCCAGATTGATCAGGACGCGGCTTTCATCCATAACATTCTGATACAGACTGTCGCCCCAGAAATCGTACAAATTCTTATGACCGCCGACCGCCGCCTTCGCCTGCATTTCCAGCCGATACGGAACCACCCCGTCCAACGGCTTGACTACACCATAGAATCCGGACAGGATCCGCAGATGCTCCTGCACATATTCAAACTGAGCATCTTCAAACACCACCGGCGCCATGTAGGTATATTGTATGCCGTCATAAGCAAGCAAGGCCGGCGTCAAGCCTTTTGAAAGATCCATCTGCTCGAATCGCTCAGAATTCTGCCGCGCGATCTTATCATTACAGGCCCAGAGTTTTTTCTGTTCTTCATAGGAGAGGCTCCGAATCCAGTCCTTCAATAGCTCCGCCCGCTCCAAGAAAACAGGCAGCTCTGTGCAGGTAAATGAATCTGTGTCCACTCGCATCTGTTTAGCCGGTGATATGATGATCCTCATATCGCAACCTCCATCATCACTCCACCTTTAAGGTAGTTTTCTCTGCTCAGGTCGTTTTCTCTGCTCTCATCTCCCCAACCTTTTCAAAATCATAAGCGTCGCCCGATCCTTTCTCCCCGCATAATACTTCTCCAACACTTTGATGAACTCCTCACATTCCGGATCCGCCTCACTGAACAGCGTCATACACGACCGAAGCTTCATTGCATCCGTCGATCCCATCACCATGCTCGCATTATTCGACTCCAGCGAGAGCAGCGCATCGCAAATCTCCAGCAAGTGTGCTCTGAGAGTCTCATTCTCCAGGTACGCCTTTGCCTCCCCCAAGTCCTGAATCCCATACTGCTGCGACGTATATGAATACCCCAGCCCGACTATCTGCGGAATCTCCCACCAGGACCAGTGCGTAAGCTTCATTCCATTTCTCAGCTCCTGCACCGCTGTCGCGTGCGTTCTTTCCTGCGCCTTCACAAATCTGGAAACATCGTAATTGCTCATATTGCCCCCTGCATCACTCCACCTTTAAGGTCGTTTTCTCAAGTCGTTTTTTGCGTTTCCGTCCCCTCCCGGGGCATTGCTTTTCTTTACTATGCGGAATTATTTCTCAGGCTTCCTATGATAGTTACCGTCCCCTCGCGGGGTTATACATTATAACTGTTTGCTATCACGAAGCCTGACACCGCCCCCACCTCACAACACCACCCCCGCCTCATGAATCCTCCTCATCGCCCTCCTATAGATCAACCACGAAAGAAAAGCGACCATCACATCACTCACCAACTGCGACCACGCAAGCCCGTACATCCCGAAAAGCCGATCCATCAGGAACAGCATCGGAATATTGATCATAAGCCACCGCATGACAACGAGGAACAGAGCTGTTTTGCCCTGTCCCAGCGCCTGAAAGTAGTGAACATAAATAAAACTCAGGAACATCATGATCGTGGCGAGCACGCGGATCCGAAGGAAATCCGTCCCGAGCGCGACAGTCGCCGCGTCCCCGATGAAGACACGAATCAGAAAAGGCGCAAACAGCTCATAGAGTGCGATACTCCCGACACTGATCGCGATCCCGGCAGTGCGTGCCGCGTGCAGAACCGCCTGCATGCGCGGAAGATTCCCCGCCGAATAATTGTAGGCGGCAAGCGGCACCATCCCCAGGCACAGCCCAATGCCGATATTGAGCGGCAGCCGCTCCACTTTGAGAACAATTCCGATCGCGGCCAGCGCAATATCACTGTGCGCCGCCATCAGCCGGTCGAGCACAATATAATCGAGGTCAAACAGAAACGGTCCCAGCGCCGCCGGCACCCCCACGCCAAAAAACGACGCCAAATGCGCCGCACTCGGCATCCCGTCCCGCAGCGAAAAATGCAGAACCGGATTATTCAGCCGCAAAATAGTGACCAGCAAATACGTACAAGTAATCACATTCGAGAGCGCCGTCGCAATCCCCGCCCCCAGAATCTCCCGCCCGGGCGGCAGCAGCACAAACATGAACAGCGGATCCAGGATGATATTGATGACGCCGCCCATAGAAATGGCAAATCCGGCCTGTTTTGACAGCCCGACATTGCGCAGCAGATTCGACATCGTCATCGATGCGATCGTCGGCGTCGCGCCCACCACAATGACGCAGGTGGCGTACTGCCTGGCAAACTCAAACGTCTGCTCACTCGCCCCCAGCAGCATCAGCAGCGGCCGCATGAAGATTCCTGTCAACACGGCAAAAAATAGCCCGCAAAAGACCGAAAACCAAATACTAAATGAACCGACGCGCCGCGCATTTTGCGGCTCATCCGCCCCCAAAAGCCTTGCGATCAGCGTTCCTCCGCCCGCCCCGGCAATATTCGCCACTGCAATACACACATTAAAAATCGGCAGGATCAAAGCAGCCCCTGCCACCATGTACGGATTATTCGTGCGCCCGACGTAAAAAGTATCCGCCATATTATAGATCAGCATGATCAGCTGCGAAATCACGGTGGGTATCGCCATCGCAGCCAGCGCTTTCGGCACCGGCATCACTTCAAATATTTCTTTCGACCTTTCGTCATTCGCCCCCACAACACTCACCCCACCTTTAAGGTCGTTTGCTGCTACCGCTCTACCAACTACTCCCCCATCTTCCTCTTCAACTTCTCAAGGTCGCTGTAGACCCACCTTATGTTTTTCAAATACATACCGGGGCAGGTCTGATTGAGCGCAATATAGAGGTCCATCGCCTTCTCATACATCGATCTGGCGGCCGGGTATTCCCCTTGAACACGGTAAAGATCTGCCCACTGGTGATACAGATTTGCAAGGTACTTGCCAAATGCTTCCGGGTTTACTTCATTCCACCCGGCATAGATCGTCTCAGCTTCCCTGTACAACTGCTCCGCTTCGTCGAATCTGCGGAGACGGCGGTACAGTTTGGCCAGTCTTTCGCAGGCATTCGCGTAGTCGTGGTCATACGCGTCGGGATTTACATCTCTAAGTTCCCTGAAAAGATCCATCGTATCCCGGTAATACTTCTCAGCCTCCGCGAGCTGGTTCTTGTTCTTCATCAGATTGCCGAGGTTTTTGCATGTTTTGGCCAAAGAACTCTTGAACGAAGGAGAACCGCTTTCCGCGAGGCTTCTCCTGATTTTCAAGGCCTCCGTCAGATACTTCTCGGCCTCATCAAATTCTTTTTTAAGGATGAGGATGATCGCATAGTTGTTGCAGGAATCCCCCAGTGCGTCTCTATAGACATAGGGATTGTCTTCTGCCAGCTTTCTCCGGATTTCCAGGGCTTTCCGGTGGAGCGATTCTGCTTCTTCCAGCTCCTGTCTCTCATAGAACAGAATCGCCAAAGAATTGCAGATCGTCGCAATGTCTGCCTGGAACCTGCCGGGCTCCTGCGCTTCAAGCTGCTCCAAATCCGCCAGTGCTTCCCTGAAGAGAGCCTCCGCTTTGGTGAGATTATTCTGCCTGTTGTAGATCGCGCCGTCCAGCCATTTGGCCCTGGCCAGCTGTTCCAAAGGCCCTCCCGACAATTTGAGCAGCATGATCTCTCTCTCACAGACTTCGATCGCCCGAGGATACTGCTTCTGTTTCCACAGAAAATACGCAAATTCGTACAATGTGCCAAGTTCGTCCCGGATCTTTTCTGCAAGCTCGCAGATTTCCTCGTAGATCCGGATAATCTCCCGGGCCGTCTCCGCGTTGACCCCGGTCGCTTTTATCGTCTGGATCAGCGCTTTTTTGCCGGAGATGTATTCGTAAATGATCCCTTCCGCCCCCGAGATGATCTGTCTGGCGTGCTGCACCTCTGTTTTCCACTGCTCGTCCCGCAGAATTGCTTTTGCAGAGTCGTAGTCTCCGAGGTCCATCATCTCCATGGCCTTTTTCTCGCGCCAGTTCAATTTTCGGCCAAAAGATCGATTCTCCTCCATCTTCATGCAGAGGTCGAGCATTTCGATCTCCAGCTCGTGGAGTTCATTCGCAACCTGTTCGCGCCTCTCTGCATTCTTCTGCCTGAGGCGCACGACTGCAGGGCTGTTCCCCAGGCCCGCAAGATCCACAAACTCCTGGTCCAGCTCTTCCTTCTCCTTTTGCAGCTTTCGAACCGTTTCATTCCGGTTGTAAAGCGGAATGTTTTCCATCGCCATGAGCGTCTGTCCGTTGAGAAGCGCCTTTCCGTCTTCCACTTTCATGACCGCCTTTAAGCGCGAATCCCTGCAAAGTTCGATCATAAGGTTCAATTTGATAGTATCAATATGTGTGTACGCGTTGTAGTAGTGCTGCAGTTCCCGGCTTATGTATTTTTTGAACGCAACTGCGGACGGATTCTCATCCCCGTCAAATTTCTGGAAAAAGGTATAGATCCTCGGAAGCCCGTTCTTCTGATAGGACTCCAGAGCGACATTGAACTCTTCAATCGTATACTTTCCCGCCTGCTTGCCGATAATAATGTAAAAATACTCGCTCTCGCGAATCGTACTGTTGTACATCTCCTGCGTGCGGATATCGAGCATCTGATTCGAGAGCGCCTCACAGATCACCATCTCAAAAAAGATCCCTCGATCGTGATAGATATTGTTCAGCATCTGGAAAAAGGCCATTAAAGTCTGCCTCTCCCGCTCGAACTCCTTGATCGAAGATGCAAGAAATACTTTGATCGTGGTCATAGTCCTCCCCCTATCACCCCACCTTTAAGGTCGCGCGACGGCATAAGCCGCGCGACAATGTCACCCCACCTTTCAGGTAGCGTGACAACAATCGCGCCGGTTTGCCACCACAGAGTCGTCACCCCACCTTAAAGCTCAATATCTCTTCTTAAGCTCCCTCGCGATCACCAGCCTCTGGATCTGGTTCGTCCCCTCAAAGATCTGGAAGATCTTGGCATCGCGCATGATCTTCTCCACCGGATACTCCTTGCTGTACCCGTACCCGCCGAAAATCTGCACCGCG
>CACXGR010000224.1 GCA_902767235.1 uncultured Lachnospiraceae bacterium
GAGCACAAATCGGTGTTTCATGCTATAATGTGCTTGATAACATCCAATGTTATACATATGCTCTTAATTATAAGGAGGCGGTACTATGGCATTAGTAACAACAACTGAAATGTTTAAGAAAGCTTATGGCGGCGGCTATGCAGTAGGTGCATTCAATGTCAACAACATGGAGATCGTTCAGGCGATCACCGAGGCAGCAGCTGAGCTCAAGTCCCCCGTGATCCTGCAGGCTTCTGCGGGCGCAAGAAAGTATGCGAATTCTGTTTACCTTAAGAAACTCGTTGAGGCTGCTGTGGAGCTGTATCCCGAGATCCCGATCGCTCTGCATCTGGACCACGGCGCAGACTTTGCTGTTTGCAAAGAGTGCGTCGACAGCGGATTTACCTCTGTCATGATCGATTATTCCAGCCATGATTTTGAGGACAACATTGCGGAGTCCAAGCGCGTCGCTGAGTATGCGCACGAGCACGGCGCCGTTGTCGAGGCTGAGCTGGGAACACTGGCAGGCATCGAGGACGCAGTCAGCGTCGACGCCGACAAGGCTATGTTCACAGACCCCGATCAGGTAGAAGAGTTTGTTAAGAGGACCGGCGTTGATTCTCTGGCGATCGCGATCGGAACCAGCCACGGCGCTTACAAGTTCAAACCCGGCACGGATCCCAAGCTCCGCCTGGATATCCTTGCAGAAGTTGCCAGAAGACTTCCCGGTTTCCCGATCGTCCTGCACGGTTCATCCTCCGTTCCGCAGGAGTATGTAAAGATCATCAACAGCCACGGCGGCGCTCTGAAGGATGCGATCGGCATTCCCGAGGATCAGCTTCGTCAGGCAGCCAAGGGCGCAGTCTGCAAGATCAATATCGACTCTGACCTTCGCCTGGGCATGACCGCCGGTATCCGCGAGCACATGGAAGCGCATCCCGATCACTTTGATCCCAGACAGTACATCGGCGATGGCCGCAAGTATGTGAAGGATATCGTAGCGCACAAGATCGTCAAAGTTCTCGGCTCTGACGGAAAAGCTTGATTTCAGATCGTTTGGTAAATTCCTCCCGCTTGTGCAGGCGGCATTGAGTATTCCGGCAGGTCTCGCCTGCCGGAATCAGCCTGCCGGAGGGTAGTAGGCGGTATCGGGAGAGGCGCATCCGCTTCCCCGGTCCCGCAGGCAAAAAATCGCACACTGAGGGCATATCACGATGTGGTATGCTCTTTTTTGACGCACGGGCCAAAATAATGTGAGGCGGGCGTTTTTGGACGAGACGGATTTGCTCAAACGCAGATACTTTTATTATAATGAAAGAAGCCCCGCCCGGATCTGTCTATGGAAATGGGGGGAGAAAGCCGTATATCAAGTTGCAATCCAAAAATGAGTGGCCGGGGAAGGGCACGGGCGGTACCCGACGGCGAAGGAGGTAAGCATGAAAAACAGATTAGCAGCGGCGATCATAGCAGGCATGACAGCAATGTCTGTATGGGCTTGCGGCGCAGCGCAGGGAGCGCAGGCACCGTCAGAGACCGAGTCGGAAGCACCGTCAGAGACTGAGTCGGAAGCACCGGCAGAGACCGAGGCGGAAACACCCGCGGACTACATACCCACGTTTACACTGGAAGCCTATTCCAAGATGGAGAGCGCAGAGAGCGGCGAGACGATCGCGACCTGTTCCTATGAGACCGTGAAGCTCACGGAGGAGACAGCTATGCTGTATACCACGCTCAACAAGACCCTGGAAGGCGCAAATGACGAGATCACGGCCCGCTATCAGAAGTATTATGACGAGATCAAAGAAGCGGCCGCTGCCGCATATCAGGATCATGATGACGGCGAAGACCAGTTCCCTAAGGGAGAGATCTCAGGCAGCATTCAGGCGGTGCGGGCGGACGCAAAAGCGCTGAGTCTTTTGGAGTCCTGTTACACCTACTATCCCGGCGCAGCCCACGGCATGACCGGATACACCGGATACAATTATGATCTGTCCGGCGCCCCCATTGAGCTGACGGATGTCTTCAAGGATCCCAAAGCCCTGGTTCCCGTTGTGGCGGAAAACCTCACGTCAATGGCGGACGGATCGGCGATCGAAGTGGAGGACGGTCTGCTGGAGAGCGCTTTTGGCGAGAATTATGACGATCTGACATGGGTGGTCGAACGCGACGGCGTCAGCTTTATCTTTGCGGCTTCCGATATTGCGCCTTACGCTGCCGGCCCGCTGGAGGCAAGGATCTCTTTTGACAAGTATCCGGAGCTGTTCACCGGAAAGTACGGACCGGCAGAGGGGAGCTATGTCAAAAAACTGAGTGAGTACACGCAGACCCTGATCGACCTGGACGGAGACGGCACAAGCGAGAAGGTCCTGGTGACAAGCGTGAGCGAAGACGAGGATGCCTACCGGCAGTCCGCGATCCGCATTGTGATCGACGGGCAGAGCTTTGACACGGAGGAGGAGTTCTACAGCCAGGAGCCCTATTTCATCCATATGGCGGACGGCAGGAACTATATTTACACAGTGACAGGATCGGATAACGACTATCCGACGCTGATCGTATTTGAGATCAAGGATAAGACGCCTGCCAAAGTCGGCGAGATGGGCGGAACAGGATTTGCGGCGGAGTACAATGCTGTCTTAAACGAGAAGGGCGAACTGGACGAAGATAAGACTTTTTCCACGATCTACCCCATGATCGATCCGGCAAATTTCAAGCTTCGCACAAGGATGGACCTCATGAGCTCTTACAGCGGGCAGAGAGACTACACGATGGGAAGCGACGGGATGCCGGCGGCGCTGACAGAGTATTACACGATCCATGTCGATTTCAAACTGACCACACTGCAGCCCCTCACGGCTGAGAAGGTGGACACGGAGACCGGCGAGGCGACCGGAGAGCAGGGCGAGATCCCGGCCGGCACCCAGTGCACATTCTGGCGCACCAACGGGGTGGATACCGTGGACCTCATGCTGGAGGACGGCAGTGCATACAGATTCAAGGTTGACCCTCAGAGCAGCCCGATCACGGTGAACGGGATCAACTACGACGAGGCCTTTGAGGGAATGCAGTTCGCAGGTTAAATTCTTCGGATCTTATGTATTTCCTCTTGCCAGCAGAAAAAGAGTGTGTTATACTCCGAATAGAACAGATATAATAAATATGCTGCGGGCGCATGCCGGCCCCGCAGCCTTACCTATATAGATCGGAGGAAATGCATATGAAGAAAGACTTATATGAGATTCTCGGTGTGGAGCGCACCGCGGACGACAAGAAACTCAAGTCCGCATACAGAAAACTTGCCAAAAAATACCATCCGGACGCCAATCCCGGAGACAAGGAAGCGGAGAAGAAGTTCAAGGATGTCGGCGAGGCCTATGCGATCCTGAGCGATCCCGAGAAGAGAAAACTATATGATACATACGGCTACGCGGCCTTTGACGGGAGCGGCGCCGGACAGCCCGGCGGCGGAGCAGGCGGCCCCGGCGGCTACTATTACAGCACCGGCAACGGCGGCGGCTACCAGTCCTTCCACTTCAGCGGGCAGGATGCGGAGGACCTGTTCCGGAGCATGTTCGGCGATATGTTCGGCGGTTCAGGAAGGACCGGCAGGTCCGGCTTCGGCAGTTCCGGCGGTTTCGGGGGCGGCTCCGGCTTTGGCGGCAGTTACTGGGACGACGATTTTGGCGGCTACAGCGGGCACGGAGCCTCGAGAGGCGCGGCCCGGCAGCAGTCCCTGGATCTCACCAGTTCCCTCACCGTCAGCTTCCGCGACGCGGCGCTCGGCGCCACAAAGCGGATTCAGCTCCAGGATCCGGCCGCCACAGGCAGGAATGCTGGACTCACTACGCTCGAGGTCAAGATCCCCGCGGGCATCGAGGAGGGTAAGAAGATCCGCCTTCGCGGCCGCGGAATGGCAGGCGCAGACGGGAAGAAGGGCGATCTTTTGATCGAGATCCATATCGATCCCGACAGCGAGTATACGAGGGACGGCCTGGACCTCTATACGCACGCGCAGATCCCGTATTCGGTCGCGGTGCTGGGCGGAGAGGCGATGCTTCCCACACTGCACGGCAGCGTGAGCTGCAAGATCCCGGCCGGCATCCAGTCGGGCAGCAAGATCAGGCTGAAAGAGAAAGGCATCCATACATCCGGCAAGTCTCCCAAGACAGGTGACGAATACGTTGAGATCCGCATCGCGGTTCCCAGAAACCTGAGCCCTGCGGCCAGGAAGAAACTGGAGGAATACGCGGCGCTGGTCAACGGATGATGAGGCAGCCAAAGGCGTTCGCGGCGCCGGTCTGCTTAAAGAGGATTCGGCCGGCGGATGAACGGACCCGGAAGGTAAAGAGGCCCAATGAAAGAAAACAGGAAAATGCTCGGAAATGCACTCCTCATACTGACTGCCATGATCTGGGGGACGGCTTTCGTCTTCCAGCGGGTCGGGATGGAGAGCATCGAACCAATCACATTTAACGCATCGCGCATGGCGCTGGCGGCAGTGGCCGTCGGCGCTGTTTCTGCGCTTCCGTCACAGGCCCGGAAGAGAAAACTGGACGCCATGAGCGCAGCGGAGCGCGAGGCATACCGGAGGAACACGATCATCGGCGGGATCTGCTGCGGCAGCTTTCTGGCTGCGGCCAGCATCTTTCAGCAGATGGGCATCGTCTACACGACCGCCGGCAAGGCGGGCTTCATCACGGCGATGTACATGCTGCTCGTGCCGGTGATCGGTTTTGTGCTTTTTGGCAGACGAAACAGCTGGATCGTCTGGCTTGCGGTCCTTATGGGTGTCGTCGGCATGTACTTTCTGTGCATGACGGAGAGCCTGCACCTGAACCGGGGAGACACGCTGGTCTGTATCTGCGCCGTGCTCTTCAGCGGCCACATTCTCTGCTGCGACCACTTCGCGGGGATCGGTGACCCGATCCGCATCTCCGCCATCCAGTTTGCCGCCTGTACGGTTCTGTCCGCAGCCGCGGCATGGATACTCGAGGAGCCGACCTGGGCTAAAATATCCTCCGCTGCCATCCCCATCCTATACTGCGGGATCGTCTCAGGAGGCATCGGCTACACGCTGCAGATCATCGCGCAGAAGTATACGGATCCCGCGATCGCATCGCTCCTGATGAGTCTGGAGTCCGTGTTTGCGGTCATCGCGGGCGCACTGCTTCTGGGCGAGAGAATGAGCGGCCGGGAGATCCTGGGGTGTGTCATCATGTTCGCCGCGATCGTGCTGGTACAGATCCGGGGAGAGTGAGAGAGAAAGCGGTCCGGTCCCGGCGGCGGATATCCCAAGGAGAGAGCGGTTCCGGAGCAGAGAAACA
>CACXGR010000225.1 GCA_902767235.1 uncultured Lachnospiraceae bacterium
GTCCGGCATGAAAGTGTCCATGAGAAGGCACTCGCCGCCGCTCTCGATCATCGTTCCGTCGCCCCAGCCCGTGTCGCCGAAGTCGATCGCCGTGACCTTCAGAGGAGACGCATCACTCGGCGCAGACCCGTCCGCAGCGTACACATCCGTTGCGCCCGCGAGCATCAATGATGCCGCGATCGCCAAAGCTGACAGGATCGACAACATTATCTTTCTTCTCTTCACGATCTCTTTTCCTCATGCGCAGGCCCGCCCGGCATCTGCATGCCGGCGGGACCAAAAGACATACTGCCGGTCACTGCTCCTTTTTTACCGCGTCCCAGCTGAACTCCCTGCCGCAGAGCGGAAGGAAGAGCAGCTTCGTCTCCCCGATCGAGAGCACGTCGTAGGGTTTGAGCTGCACATTGCTCAGCACCACTTCGTCGTTGAGGTAGAACAGTTCTCTCGAATCGCCCGGCTGCGCGATAAAGACTTTTCCACGCGGCTCATAGATGATCACGGCGTGGCGCCGGCGGGATACGCTCATATCCATGCCCAGCTGGATGTCCATCTCCGGCGAGCGCCCGATAAAGTTGCGTCCCGATTTCAGCTTGAAGTCCTCTCCGAAATAAGGTCCCTCGATCGCGACAAGCCATCCGACGACCGGCTCTGTTCCGATCGTGCGCGCATAGAAGCTGACTGTGCGGCTGTCGGTTCCCGCCGGATGCCAGACCGGTATTTCCCGGCTGTTCTCTTTGGCAGCGTTCTTCGCTGCCTCCTGCCCTTCATTTTCCGCGCTCTCCGTCTCAAGTGCCGTCCGATCCGCAGCCGCTGCCTCCTCACTTTCCGAAGGCGCCTCATCCATGACTGCCGTCGCGTACTCGGACTCCGTGCGCGCATCCTGATCCTTCTTGCAATAGGGACAGGATGCGTATTTATCGTTGTCAAAAAAGTGTCCGTTTGCACATTTCATCAGCTTCATTGCTCTTCCTCCACTTCCTTCGGTTCATTCCAGTTCCTGTCCGGCCTGCAGAACGCGACAAAGACCAGTTCCGTCTCCCCGATCCGGATCTTTGCCCCGTCTCGGAGCGGCACCGTATCCCGGACAAATTGTTCGCCGCCGTCTTCTGCCATATAGACCGCCGTCCCTATTCCGGGTTTGAGGTAAAAGGATACGGTCCTGTCATCATAGATGACGTAGGCGTGCGCCTCCCTCGTGATCTCCCGGTCCTCATAGATCACAACATCTCTTTCATACCCCCGGCCGATCGAATTCTGGCCTGCCCCGAGGCGATAGTCCCTGCCCTTTTCCGGTCCGCTCACGCTCACAAGCCATCCGGTCGTCCGGGCGTACCCTTCCATTTCTGCATTTGCCCTTGTTTTTTCTCCTTCGGCCGCTCCCTGCGCGGCCGGCCATATCGTATAATTTTTATCATTCATGACCGGCTCCTTTATCTCTCTTCCTTTTCATTCTATCCTGCTTGTGACGCTTTCCGGTCTGTTTGACATTTTTCGACGGGTTTTGGTTATTTTTGGCTGCCCGCCGCAATGATCTTATAGGACTTCTCGTCGACGACTTCCATGCGCATTCTTCCGAGCTTTTTGTTCCAGTCGTATAGAATTACATCGCGGGAGGGCTTTATTTTGCCTGACACGTCCGGCACGCCGATCGTTACCCGGGTGTTATCGACCGCCTGTATGCATCGATTCGTCCAGAGTGCGCTTTCCGTGTGATAAATATAGTTTCCGTCTGCATCCTGATCGTATTTTGTATCGTCCGACCACCCCATCCATGAAGTGATCGTCCAGCCGGGACCGACATATTCCTCCGTTACGATATAGTCTTTCCACAGTTTCTGCAGCTCCTCCGCATGTCTTAGCAATGTGACGGTCCCGTTCTCTCCCGGTATCTGGAGATCGATATTCCAGCACTCCTTTTCATCATAGGAGATCACAGAATCCGCTTTCACTTTGAACAAAAATCCGCTGAACGCGACATCTCTCTCGATCGCGTCCTGCATAACGGATGCGACATATTCCTCCAGCCAGCTCAGGATCTCCTCTGAGGAATCCATATTCTTTGCGATCCCGTCGATCCCGCCCCAAGCTCCGTTGACGGAATTCACATCCCCTGTCCGAAAGCTTCGGTATCCGATGTAGAATTCACCCTTCTCATCTGCAGGCCCCAGACAGAGATATTCTCTCCACCGACATGCCTCGGTGATCTTTGAGGACAGTTCATCCGCAAGAAGGTAAACCAGCTTCCCGTCCCGGTCGATGTAGCCGCAGTGCACAGTCTCGCTGCCGTCTTTAAAAGAGACCGGCGCCAGGCCGTTGACAAATGGGCCTGCACTCTGCAGCCCGAACGGGATACGGACGGCGCCCTTCTCGTCAATATACCCCCATCCTGCACCTTCGCGTTTTACCGCAGCCAGCCCCTCCGAGAACCAGCCGGCATCGGAAAAGGCCGCCTGGATCGCCATCACACCGTCTGCTTCATATCCGCATAGATCAGTCTGACCCTCTCCCGCCTTTACAAGGACTCTGTGATATCCATTATCGGATTCCCCGCTTGGCTTATTGTGATACATTATGTTGGCGGTCGCCGATGCAGTATAGCGGTTCGGCGTCACCGAATACAGATAAGAAGAGCAGCCCTCGGTCTCTGCCTGTGTCTGGGATTCCCAACGTTGGGTCATGTAGGGGAGAACGGAGTCATAGTTCCAGGCGGTCCCGGTCTCAAGCTCGCCGGTTTCAGAGAAATGCATGATATCACTGAAAAACAGGCTCTCCCCTGAATGATCCATAGACTCTTCGATCCAGTAGTCCTCGTCCCGGGTCCCGAGTTCCGAAAGACTTCGTCCGTCAAAATAACTGGTTCCTGCGTATTTCGAATTAAATTGAAACGGGACGGCGGCCGCCTCCTCTTTGCTCATCATCACGCCGCGGTAGCAGTCCTGCTCTCCCTTATAGACCGCGGGATCAAAAAGCGCGTTCCTGCCGGAAGAAGACTCTTTGCCGGCGTTCTCCGCTGCCTCCGTCTCTTTTACCGTCTCCGTCTCTGCGGTTTCGCCGGTTGCCGAATTGGCTGAAAGGTCAGACGCGGTGTGGTCAGAAGCCGGTTTTACGGTCCCTCTTTTGACCAGGATCAGAAGAAGCAGCAGCAGGACCGCCGCGGCAGGGAGCCACGCTTTTTTCATCCATCCTTTTTTTTGTGTGCCGTCTTGCTTCTGTGTCCTGTTCTCTCCCTCCCTGTGCGTCTCTTCTTCAGCGTCAAGCCGCTCTTTTTCTTTTCTTCTCTCTTCCGCCCTGCGAGCCTTCTCTGCGGCGACGGCCCGGCTCAGATCTGCTCTCATTTCTTCGATGGATTGATAGCGTTCTTTGGCGCGGATCTTCATGCCCTTTTCAACGACATCCGACACCTCTGCCGGCACGGGGGGATCCAGATCCAGTTCCTTAAGGGCCGGCAGCGTATCCTGTATGATCCTTTCGATCGCATCGACGGGAACCTCTCCCGATATCATGTGATAAATCGTTCCGCAAAGGGCATAG
This sequence comes from uncultured Lachnospiraceae bacterium, assembly GCA_902767235.1. Classification (GTDB taxonomy): domain Bacteria; phylum Bacillota; class Clostridia; order Lachnospirales; family Lachnospiraceae; genus CAG-791. Next base: position 3,532 of record CACXGR010000225.1, read on the forward strand.
ATGTCCGTCCACGCCCCCTGCAGGCCATGCGTCCGGTATTGTTCTTCCGGCGCATAGCCGTGCTTGACCAGGATCGTGGTGCTCTTGTTGAAGACCGCGGCCAGCTCTTCTTTTGAGGCACCGAAATCGATCAGTGTAACTTTTATATTGTCACCATTCTCAGCGGAGCGTTCGTTGCCGCCCCCGGAAATGAGGATATTATCCGGACTGATATCCCGGTGGACAATACCTGCTCTGTGTACTTCCGCGAGCGCCGCCATGACGGGCTCGATCAGGCGCAGCGACGTTTCCCACGAAAACGGTTTTCCCGTCTTCTTCCGCTGCTCTGACATATACTCTTTGAGAGATATTCCGGGAATATACTCCATGACCATGTAGGCCGTGCCGTTTTCTTCGAAGAAATCGAAAACGTTGACGACCCCGTCAAGCCGGTTCAGTTCCATCAGCGTCGCCGCTTCTCTTTGAAAACGGCGCTTCCCGTTTATGAAATGCCTTTCCTGCTCGCCGCTTCCGATCTGTATATCGTCCGTGAAACTCCTCTTTCCGGAATCGGAGCCGGCGCTCTCATGCGCAGACTCCGGTCCAGACGTCACGATCCGGGTGACAAGCCCTACCGGAAAATATTCTTTGATCGCGACCCTCTTTTGATCCTGAAGATCCACCGCCAGATAGGTGATCCCAAAGCCTCCCTGCCCCAGCACCGGTCCCAGAAGGTAGCGGCCTCTGAGGATCGTCTGCTCCGGCAGCGCTGCATCAGGGCGCGGAGGCAGCGTGCGGTTGTGATAGCCGCAGTGTGGACAGACCGTCCCTTCGGAAGGCAGTTCCCGCATGCAATTATGGCAAAGTCTTTCAATATTGATCATGATGCTTCTTCCGCCCTCCAAAAAGTGTGGTGTCCGCAGTTTCTCTTATCATTCATCTCCATTGCCTCCGGCCAGCGTCTCCCGGACCGCCGCTGCATACCGCCTGCTGATCGGCAGCCTCTTCTTTCCGTAGAGCAGAAGTTCCCCGGAAGAATAGCCGAGTATGTATTTTCTGTTCACAAGATAGCTCTGATGGCAGCGCAAAAAATCGCATGCGGCAATTCTTTCGGCCAGCGCATCCATTTTCATATAAAACTCAAATTCTTCCTGTTCCATGACCGCCGTGATCTTCCTGCCTGCGCTCTCAAAAAAGATCACTCTTGAGAGCCGGATCCTGTGAGGATTCCCATATACTTTCACTGTCAGGCAGTTCTGATCATCCGTCTGTCTCTCCGCGTAGTACCGATTCGCGATCTGCTCCGCTTCCCTCAGGCGCACCGGCTTCACAAGGAAATCAAAAACGTGATATCGATATCCGTAAACAGCCAGCTCCGGCAGGTCGGACATAAGGATCACATCGGTCTGCATCTCCTCCTCCCGCATGAATTGCAGGAGCCGCAGGCCGCTGATGTCCGGCTGTGTCATCTCCAGAATGAGAAGTTCCGATCGAAATCTTCCTTCCTGCATCGCCTGGACCAGCTCACCGCCGCAGCCAAACTCCGTGAACTCAATATCGTCGAGGTCAAATAAAGCTCGAAACCAGATTTCCATGATCTGCTTCCGGATCGATTCATTTGGATCACATACTGCTATTCGGATCATCGCTGTCTGCCTGATGGGGAAAGATTCTAGGACTTGATTTACGGACTGCTTCTATGATTCATTATATATGATCTGTCCCCTTTGTCACCCCAGTGAAAAGGTGTTTTCCACCGACGCAAGATCAAAAAGCGTGCCCGGACAGAGCTCTGCGGCACGGTTTTTGGGGAGGCGCCGGCGCCTGCCGTCACGGATGACATAAGTTCCGTTTGTTGACAGGTCCATCAGCGTGTACCTGTCCGCCTGTGCCATATATGTCAGCATGCAGTGTCTTCTGCTGATGCCCTTCCCCGCGATCACGATGCTGCAGGAGGAGGGGTCACGGCCGATGAGGACGGCTTCTGAATCATCCACGGAGATGACGCTTCCGTGGAGTTCGCCGCACAGAATATGCAGCTCCCCCGCCTTCCGCGCAGGCGGGGTCTTGCCGGCAGCCCGAATCTCTCCTGCATAAGCGGTCTCCGCGCCTTCCCCGGCACCCGGATCTCTTTTGAAGAACGCCTCGTCCGAAAGGGAAGACGCTGTTCCGAGCAGCGCTGCGCCAAAATAGAGAATCGTTCCAAAAGTGCTCCATCCGCTCTTTTTCCCGGCGATCATGAAAGCCAGAAGGCAAGCCGAGGATAAGGCAAACAGGATCATGGAAGCACGGGCCGGGATCCCTTCCTCTTCCCCATGCACGTTGACGGCGATCACAAGCGCGCTGCAGAGCGCCGCAAACAGAAGCGTCACTTTCGCAGGCAGTGAACCTGTGAAAAACAGCGTTCTGAAATCTCCGTCCCCGCACAGAGGGAAGTAAAAGCTGACCAGCATCACAAGGGCGCTCAGTGTTCTCATCGTCTTACATAGCCTGTTCATATCACATCTCCTGTCCGGGATTGTCTGAAAATCCCTTTTCTCATTTTCCACGCCCTTTTTTCAGGCTGCTTTCACCGATAGGCATCCAGAGAACCGGATACATCCACTCTGTCGATCTTCTGGATCTCCTCCCCGTCATAGACCAGATCGGAATATAAGACCCCCAGCTTCGTAAGGTTTCCCGATACGGGTCTCAAAATATCTTCGGTATCCAATCTGCAGACTTCATCGCTTCCGTACTGATAGAGAGATCGGTACCGCACGCGCGTGAGGCCGAGCTCTGAAAGCCGTCTCTCGTATGTCTCTTTGAGTGCGCCGTCCACCGCCTCTCCCTGCGAGGCATCTTCTTTCCTCCAATAATGTAGTCCGTCTCCGTCCCGATCCGGCGCGCCGCCGATCTCATTCTCTTTCACAGGTATTGATACGACTATGTGTTCCTCGTCAGAGCCGGGGTATTCGCCGTAGTTGACGGCTCCATTTACGGAAAATCTGCTGCCGTAAAAGGAGAGCGAGAGAACCGTCTCGTTCATTGAATTAAACTCATGATACAGATCCACGCCGATCGCCGGCATGCCCTTTAAAGAGTACCTGAAGAAGGTGATCCGCCGGTTCGTCCCCGCATAAGAGATATTGGATTCTTTGATCACATACCGGCTGGCGCTCTGCCATGCTCCGTTTTTATAGACAAACATTTCCAGTGTGATCTCTTCCTTTGTAAGCTGCGATGCCGTCATCAGATTCGCGTAAGTTAACGGAACAGACGTCTGATTGCGCATCACCAGAAGCTCCTCATTACCGTCCAGGTCGTAGTCGTAAAAATCCGCAAACAAAAGACCGTCAAACTGTTTATCCAAAAGAGGCCTGTAACTGCTTCCGCCTTCCCGTACCCTGATCTGCTCCTCGCCGGTCGGCATCACTCCGTATTGACCCCTGAGTTCTTCCAGAATACCGACGTGGTCAATCTCTTTTTTCTCTTCCGGAACCGCTTCCGGAACTGCTTTCGGAACCGCTTCCGGTACAGGTTCCTGCTCCGGCTCTTTTTCCCTGCTTTTCAGTCCCAGATACTGCTCGGCAAGTTCCAGTGAAAAAGCCAGATTCAGCGTCGGTTTGGAGATGTTCGTCCATTCGGAATCCGTAATGAACTTGATCCGTGAAGTGTCGATCGCAAGTCCCGGCGTTCGATCTTTTGATGACCAGAAGGCGTTGCTGTGCTTCCCCGGATCCCGGAACAGAAGGAGCGCTTTCACTTCCTCAGCTGTCAGATCCGCGTCCATGGACCAGATCGATGCCGCCGCGCCCGCAACCTGCGGTGCCGCCATGGACGTCCCGCTCATGGCCTGGATCTCTCCGTTCACCGTGCTGTAGACCTTCACTCCCGGCGCCATCAGGTCCACCCGCTCGTCCATACAGCATGTTTTTGCAATCCTGTCTTTGCTGTCATAGGACCCGACCACCAGGATCCTGTCCGCGACACTTTTATCGCGGATCGCCGCAAACCGGTTGCTGTATATCGGGGGGATCACGCCGTCAAAATACTGACTCCCCCCATGCACGATATTCTTTTTTTTAAGCTGATTGTCGATGATATGGCGGATCTGATCGAGAAACGTATCGTCCATCTCTGTTGTGTCTTCAAAGAGATATTCTTTGTCCTTATACTCGATCACATAAGTATCCCCGTTTCCCCTTCTGGAGCAGTTTCCGGCGCTCTGGATGATCAGGAACTCATATCCCTCATCGATCAGGCGTCGGAGTGCACTTGCTGTCAGTCCGGCGTTATCGTCGCTGATCATCACCTCCCGGGCTTTTTTCGACCAGGCTCTGCTCTGCTCCTCTGTCACGGCAATTCCCGCTGCGCCCCGCCGTGTTATCCAGTAATTCATAAAAGCAACGCTGTCCGTATAACCATAGCTCTGGTTGATCACTTTGGTCCCGCCCTTGATCGTTTGAACCAGGAAATCCGTCTCCTGTGCGATCGTCCTGCCGCGCCATGTCTGCCCTGTGATCTTTGAATCACCGGTCGGGTTCGGAAAGACGCCCTTTATGCCTTTTCCGTTCCAGGAAGCTCCGAGGATACCCGCCACATGTGTTCCGTGTTCGTAAGCTGAGCTTCCCTGCTCCTCGGACGGATTTGTAAAAGTGTAGGAGAGATCGTAATGATCCTGAAACCCGGAATCCACGATCGCAATATCGACCCGGTCGCGCATACTCGGCAAATACTGTTCCTGCCGGTCTGCCCCGATCTCTCTAAAGCCCCAGCCCCGGTCTCCGCCTGCCCAGTCGGATTCCTCGTCGTCACTGCATAGCGGCTCCACACAATTTAGGACTGCATTCTCTACAGACGCATCCGACTGAAGGCTTTCGCTGCGCTTTCGCAGTTCTTCATAATCGCATGCATCACTGAGCCGCAGCTGATAGATTCCAGCCTCCGGGATAGAACCGACGACCGATGCGCAGCTTCTTTTCGCGATCTCAAGGACTGCGCTTTCTCTGATTCCTTTCTTTGTCTGGATCAGGAGCTCGTTGTCCGCGTAATAGTAATCGGATCCCTCAGAAAGCGGTTTTAAATGCTTTGGTTCTGTCGCTGCTGCGCCTTCCGGAACCGCTTCGCTCTTTTTTGACTGGTCGGAAGGATCGCTGCCTTTGGCTGCGCCTGTCCCGTGCGGAAAAAACAATCCGATAAAGAGCAGGACTGCCATAAGTTCTGCGATCATTCCGAAAATATTTCGCTTCATGCCATCTTCCCTTCCCTTTCAAGACCTGCCGGACGCACCGCCCAGGTCACAGACTGCCTTTAAGAAAACAGAAAGACCGGTCCGTTCTTTCCGATGCGGATCCCGTCCCCGCTGCTTACCTTTACGTACTGGTTCTTCGGGATCCGCCTTCCGTCCAGGAAGGAAATCCCGTTTTCCGAAATGTCCTTGACCATTCCGCAGCCATCCTTCGCGCTGTAGCGGACCACGCAGTGCGCCCGGCTGACCTTTGCGCCGCCAAGCACGATATTGCATCTGCCGGGATCCCGGCCGATCACGATCTCCTTTCCGTCGCTCAGATCAAAGGATGCTCCCGCATACTCGCCGCCGAAGCATCGCAGCGTGCTGCCCGGTCCCGGGACTGCCGCTATACGCTTCGCCGACGGTGCCGCCTTTTTGGCGCTGCGGGCGGCCCTTTTTCCTCTGCCCTCCGCGCGGATCGCCTTGATCCCGGCGGGGATCCCCGGCACCCATGCCATGCCGGCGATCGTGCAGAACATGACATAGACGACGATGAGTCCTCGGATGAATCCCTTTTTGCTCCCTGTAAAGATCCACCACATCAGTGCGGCGATCGTGATCTCTCCGCTGAAGTGAAGTGCTTTGGCGAACCAGTTCAGCATTGTCTTATAGCCAAATGCATAGCCGAAGCCATAGAGCGGTGCGACTGCCAGCATGCCCAGATATCTTGACTTTTCCGCCGCCGGCACCGGCGAACCCGATGCGGCCATAGCGATATCAAAAACAGCGATGAACACAGCCATGACGATCGTTCCGATCACCGCCCCCCAAAATCCTTTTGCTTTCGCAGACATTTGTCTTCTTTTTGTGCCTTCCATGTTAAGACCTTCCTTTCCATCCTTTGATCAGACTGAATTACCTTCCTGTGAATACAGCATAATCCGGCAGGGTCCTCAATTTCTGCGCTTGTCATTTTTGGCAGGGTCTTTGTAAATATTGGATAGGATCAGCGTCAAATCCATGAATAAGCTCTTTGAAGCGGTCAAAATATGGTAAACTGAAAGGTACAGGACCGGCCGTCTCTTTAAGCCCGCGAGCAGTACGCGGCCCGTCATGATCACATACTTTCCGCATAATTCATAAGCATTAAGGAGGCCGTCATGCCCAGAGAAGTGAACCCCAGAATTCATGTCAACGAGAGAGACTACCCGATCAAGGATCACCGCTGCGATGATCCGGTCAAAAA
>CACXGR010000226.1 GCA_902767235.1 uncultured Lachnospiraceae bacterium
CTCACGGGTCTGTCCCCCAGATCGAGTCTCTGGCGGTCCACCAATTCAGCGAAATACCCCTTTTGGGCGATCAGCTCGTTATAGGTTCCGTCCTCGGCGATCTTGCCGTTTTTCAGAACGAGGATCCTGTCACAGGCCTGTATCGTGGAGAGCCTGTGCGCGATGACGATCCTGGTGCACTTAAATGAATCGAGCGCATCGGTGACCTTCTTCTGTGTGATATTGTCCAGGGCCGAAGTGGCCTCATCAAAGATCAGGATGCTCGGCTTGCCCACCACAGCTCTTGCGATCAGAAGCCTCTGCTTCTGTCCGCCGGAAATGCCGCCCTGCCCCTCGGAGATCATAGTCTGCATTCCCATGGGCATCTCCCGGATGTCCTGGGCAAAGCCGGCGATCTCTGCCGCATCCCAGGCGTCCTGCATGCTCAGCCAGGGCGCTGAGATCGTGATATTTTCAAAAATACTGCCCATCAGCAGTTTTCCGTTCTGCATGACTACGCCTATGCGGCGTCTGAGCGAGCGAAGGTCCAGACTGTTCAGGTCCTTTCCGTCAAAAAAGACAGCGCCCTTCCTTGCTTTCTCAAATCCGAGGAGGATCCTCACCAGCGTCGACTTGCCGCATCCGGTCTCACCCACGATGGCCACATACTCTCCCGCCCTGATCTTGATGCTCAGGTCGTCCAGCACGTCGGGCATCGAGTCGGTGTAGCGGAAGCACACATGGCTCATCTCTATGCTGCCGCCCAGCCTTGTCACGATCTGCTTTCCGAACTCCGCCTCCGGTTCCTCTTCCAGGATCGGCTTGACCATGTCAAGCGTCGGCTTGATCCCCGCGATCAGAAGCGCAATGGAGGTCACCTCCATAAAGGCCGCGGTGATGTACCCGTAGGACGCTGTAAATGCCACATAGTTGTCATAGGTGACGCCGCTGGCAATGGCAGCGCTGTACATGACCACTGTGCCGATCAGGTTGATCGCCATGGAAATGACCGTGTTCATTTTGATGATCATCGGCGGATTATACTGGTATTCCGCCTCCTTGGCATACAGTTTCCCCCATCTGGCAAAAGCGCGCTTCTCCGCGCCGGCCAGCTTGATCTTCTGAATGCCGGTGATCATGGCGTAGTTCATGCCGCTCTCCTGCGCACTCAGCTCCAGCCTCGCTTTGGCGACCTGTGTCTGGATCAGTGTGGAGACGATCGAGAAGATGACCGTAGCCAGAGTGATCGTCAGTGCCGGCACTGTCAGCGCAGGCGTGTAATGGAAGATCTGCACAATGTACACAAGGGAAAAGACCGATGTCATTCCGGTCGAGAGTATAGCGGACGAAAGCTGCTTGCACAGCGTGGAGATCGACTGGGTCCTGTTGTAGAGTTCACCGGCGCTGTACTTTCTGTAAAAGGAAGCCGGGAGCGAGAGGACCCGCATCATGACGGCCGCTTCCAGCGCCACGTTCTGCTTGTTCTGCACACTCTGCGAGATCATGTTGCTGACTGAGCTGAGCAGAACGCTGCCGACGGTCACGCTGATCATGTAGACGGCCAGCGCCGCCAGCATCGACATCCGTCCGGAGCGCAGGACCTTGCCGTAAGCGAGCTTGGTCAGCATGGGCATAAGTGCGCCCACTGCCGTCACAACGCCGGTTCCGGCCAGGATCATCACGTTGTCGGATATGGTCCTCGACATCGCCATGTAGAGAAGAAGATCCTTGATCCCCAGCTTTTTTTGGGGAAAAGGCTTATAAAAGCACAGGCCGTCCGGCTCAAACAGCTGCTCGGTCTGCTTGTTCAGCGGGCACTTCTTTTCGGTCTCGGGATCGATATAGGAGTAGTGTCCCATGATCGCGCCCGGAATGGCCGCCACCGGTATCCCGCTCTCTTTCATGACCAAAAGCATGGGGCCCGCCGCGTCCTTGTACCATCCCGAAGGCAGATATACCCGGCGTCTCATGATCCCGTGGGGTTCCAGAAGATAGTCCAGCTGCTCATTGAGGTCCGTCAGATGATCCGGGATCTCACGGGTCTTCACATGAAGGCAGTTCAGGATCGCATCGATCGCATTCTTGATCTTTACCCTGTCGGACTCCAGAGAAGCCTGAAGGTTTCTTCCCATGACGGCGCCTGCCATCTCGAGGAAGGAATCTTCAAATAGTTCTTCGTCATTTAATTTTCTCAGACGGATCTGTTCGTCAAACCAGCCCATTTTGTCCTCTCATTCCGCGATATCTATCCTCAGTTGCTGCTCACGAGCTGTGTGTAGAGCCCGTTCAGCTCCATCAGTTCCTCGTGCGTCCCTCTCTCGATCACGTTGCCGTGATCCATGACGACGATCTCGTCACAGTCCCGGATCGTGGACAGTCTGTGCGCGATGACCACCGTCGTGACGCCTCTGTCCCGGATGGACTTGACGACGTTGTACTCCGTCTTGGCGTCCAGCGCGCTGGTCGCCTCGTCCATGATCACGATCGTCGGGTCCTGGGCCAGGACGCGGGCGATCTCCAGCCTCTGCCTCTCGCCGCCGGAGAAGTCCGTGCCGTTTTCCCTGATCCTGTATTCATAGCCGCCCTCGCGCTCCATGATCTTGTCGTGGATCTGCGCGTCACGGGCTGCCAGTATCATCTCGTAGTTCTCGATCGTGGTGTCCCACATTTTGATATTGTTGGCTATGGTATCCTCAAACAGCGTGATCTCCTGATCCACGACGGCCAGCGATCCCCTAAACACCGTCTTGTCGATCTCGCTGAAGGGCTTTCCGTCGAAGAGGATCTCTCCGCTCCATGGCTTATAGAGCCCCGACAGCAGCTTCGCCAGCGTGGATTTTCCGCTTCCGGACGCGCCGACAAAGGCGATGCTCTTTCCGGGCTCAAGCTCCATGTTGAAATTCTGGATCAGGGGCTTGCCCAGCGGCGCGTAGCCGAAGGTGACATCCCGCATCTCGATCCTGCCCGAGAGCTTGGCAAAAGACTGCTCCCGGTCGCCCGATTCCAATTCCCTCAGGCCTATATCATCATCCCGGTATTCCATGACGTCCTCGATCCGCTCCATCTCCGTGCGGATCTCCTGAATAGTCTGCCCGGTCGCGATGAGATTGTTGGCCGGTGCCAGAAACTGTTTCATATAGATACTGAAGGCGGAGATCATACCGGGAGTAAACTTGCCCCTCATCGCCAGCCCGATGCCCATGCAGAGCACCAGTACGTCCGAGATGTCCGACACGATCTGAGGGAGGAGTCCCAGCCGCTCATCCATTCGGTTAAAAAGGATGTCCTGTTTGGCGACGCTGGCCTGGAAGCCGGCCCATCTCTCGAAGAAGCCGTTCTCCGATCCGCTGGCCTTGATGGACTCGATCATCTCGATCCCCGCGATCGTGGTTCCGGTGAGTTTGCCGCTGTCCCTTACGATCACTCTCGAGATATTGATCCGCTTCTCCGAAATATACCGTGAAAACGCCGCGTTGAAGAGGACAGAGAACAGTCCGACGATGGTCATCGGGATGCTCATTCTGACCATGATGACCA
>CACXGR010000227.1 GCA_902767235.1 uncultured Lachnospiraceae bacterium
GAATCCCACCCTTCGTAATTTGGACAGCAAATAGCCGCCGAGGAAGTTACCTCAGCGGCCTTCTCGCGTGCCCCTATTTAGTAAATACGTCGGAAACGGGATTTCTCATGGAATCAAGTAACAATACAAAATAAAAAAGCGCAACAATTGAAATCCATTGATTTCATTTATTTTTTGAGATATAATATAACTTAGATGATATCAATGCGACGAAACAATCGCAAGACTTTTTCGATAATTCTTTGCAGTCCGGTTTTTGGGACAGCAAATTTGAGAGAATGGGGAGCGTGGCAGGATGGGCTTTTCCTTTTCAGCCGGTATTCTGACGGCGGATTACCGCGACGGATGTGTCTATCTCGGTGGGAAGAAGTACCCGGCTGGGACCTTCATCGTGCAATTCCTGAACCAATACTATGTGAATGACACCGCCGCGCGGATCGCAGTGTTTCGGGATGCGGTCAGCTTTCATGTCCTCGATCAGTTCCGGTCCGGGTATCTGGACATCGAGGACTTTGTAAAGACCGGACGCAACACACTGGAGATCATGAAGGCCCTCCCGTCGCTGCTTCCGTTCAATACACTGGACGCCGATGCGATCAGAGCGCATATCTCGGAGCTGTTCACAGAGGAGAAAGGAGAACGTATCTGCGAATACTTCCGCGGCCGTGCCGCCGTCGGACTTCTTGGACAGGATGAGATCGCCATTGGAAAAGCGGACTGGTTGACTGATAAGACATATGCTGCTGACGTGGAAGCCCTGCTCTCGGAGGTGCAAGCGGCGCTGCGCTTTTTCGATGCCGTGGCAGATGATTTGATTCGTGCGCAGAAGCAATTCAAAACCTTTATTTCCCGGCTAAATGAAGTGAATCGACTTGACGAAAAGCACCTCCTGCCAATTGCATTGGATGTGTTCGACACGCCTCCGCTGCCGCTGACAGTGGAGTATACCGGGCTGAAAAAGAACCGGGCGAGCACGGACGCAACGGTGGCACGGCGGCTGCGCTTTGACCGCTATTACAGCTTTCTGCTGACTGATTTCTTTGAGGGTCTGCATTACGGGCATTATCCCCGACGCTGCCCGGTCTGCGGAAATTTTTTTCTGATGCAGAGCGCAAGAAGGACGGTGTACTGTTCCGGGCTCTCTCCCTATGAGGGAAGAAAAGGCCGCTTGACCTGTCGGGCCTATGCTGCATCCGTCCATCGCAAGGAGCTGGCGGAGGGCGATCCGGTGACGGACGTGTATAATCGCCGGTGCGCCGCGATCCGCTCGGAGGCGAGCCGGGGGACGATCACCAAAGACTTCGCGGCGCAGGTGCAGGCGCTGGCAAAGGAGCACAAGCAGCGGGCACAGTCCGACCACGAGTATGCGGTCACCCAGTATGAGCAGGATATGGAGCGTGTGAAGCTCTATCACGACGCGGAACGGCGCTAGTTATTATGAAGGGAGGCGATAGCGGTGAAAGAATGGGAGGAAGAGCTGTACCGTTATCGCCTGACGCCTAAACCGCCGAGAAAGCCCTTGCAGGCTTTTATAGAGCTCTATCTGGAAACGGGAGACGAAACCCACTTCGCGCACTTCCTGCATTACTATGAGCCTGCGCTCAACGATCTGGCCATCGGCTATGTGCAGGAATACGCCATGCAGGGACACTTTGCGGACATCAAGAGCGCCTGCGTCTACGGCCTGCTGAGGGCAATGCAGGGCTATGAAAAAGAAAAAGGCCCGTTTGTCCCATACGCGAGGTATGAGATCAAACGGGCCGTGGATGACTATATCCGCACCATGCGGACGGGCTTCACCGTGCCGACAGACAAGGAATATTATCTGCTGAGAACGGCAATGCGCCTATATGCGGAGCATGACTATAAAACCAATGATGAAACGGTCGCCCTGATTGCAAAGAAGATTCATCGCAAGCCGGAGCGCGTGCGGGAGATGCTCCGGGGCGGACTGCAAAACATGCAGTTCACAGACTTCTACCGCACATACGAGGACGAAGACGGCGAGGAAGGCGCAGAAGATGTGACCTGTGACCGAAGCAGAGAGCCCAGCGCACTTTTCTTCCGGGATGAACAGTCCGCTGATCTGTACGAGGTATTTCATTCTCTGGACTACCGGGAACGGGATATGCTCTCCCTGCACCTGGGCTTCTGCCCGGAGTGCTTCGCCACGCGGGACAAAGATTGTAAGCCGCTGGAGACGTGGACCTATACCGACCTCATGCTGCGGTATGGGCTTTCTTCGCCGGACACAGCAGAGAAGGCTTGCAAGAGGGCGCTGGAAAAGATGAAAGCGGCTCTGCTCAACTCCCTATAGTCTTTCGGTATAGATGTCTCATCTCATACAGCTCGGCTCGCGCTCCACAATTCGTCGGCCACGACGGCCCATGCGGCGGCTTGATCCAAACACTTGTTGCTGTATTCCTCCGCACTTTCCGTCGCCTGATAGTCGGTGCTCTTTGCGCCGCTCTCCTCTACCAAACGGGTCAATGCACCGGGATTATCCAGCACGGGACAGGGCCGGAGCAGATTGTCGTTGAAGGGCTGGCTTCTGCGGTAGCCCATAAACAGCGGGGAACACAGCGCCTCCAGCAGCGTCTTTTCCCGGATGTTGGAATCGGAATAGTGGATAAATGCGCAGGGCTCGATGTCTCCGTTCGCATTGATGTGAAGATATCTGCGGCCGCCCGCAATGCAGCCGCCGCAGTATCCGGGCAGGCCGTGTCGTTCCCCATATCCGGAATACTCTCCGTCGTTCCAGAAATCCATCGTGAACAGGGGCTTGGTCTTTCGGAAAGCGCGCACCTGCTCATACATGAATCTGCGCTGCTCTGCAGTCACCATCAGCTCCGGCACAGCCGCCTTGCCGACCGGCATGTAAGTGAAAAACCAGCAGAACTTTGCGCCCCACTCAATCATTTTGTCGAAGTATTCTTCGCTTCCCACATCGTGAACATTTGCACTGGTGTAGCAGGCGGAAATGCCAAAGGGCAGCTTCTTTTCCTTCAGAATCTGCATGGCCCGCATGATCTTCTGATAGGTCCCCTGGCCGCGCCGGCTGTCGGTGGATTCCTCAAAGCCCTCCGCACTGATGGCGGGGATAAAGTTTTTCACGCGCAGCATTTCATCGGCAAACGCCTCATCGATCAGCGTTGCGTTGGTAAATGCGGAAAATATGGAATCCGGATGGGCTTCGCATAGACGGATCAGGTCCGTCTTTCTTACCAGCGGCTCACCTCCGGTGTACAGGAAGAAGTAACAGCCCAATTCGTTCGCCTGACAGATAATGCTGTCCAGTTCCTCGTAGCTCAGATTCAGGCGATTTCCGTATTCTGCCGCCCAGCAGCCGACGCAGTGCAGGTTGCAGGCCGAGGTCGGGTCCATCAGGATCGCCCAGGGGATGTTGCAGTCGTATTGCCTGGTCAGAGCATCGTGGACCTCTCCGGCCCTGACGGTCGCATTGATGACAAAGTTTTCAAAAATGGCGCGGCGCACGTCGGGGTCGATCTCTGTGAAGATGCTGACCATCAGACGATACCAGTTGTTGTCCGGATCTCCCAACACAGATTTGATGGCGCTCAGCTGCCCGCCCAGGGTGGAATGCTCCGGGATGTAGGTATCGATATACTCTCCCAGCTTCGGCAGCCGGTGAACGGGGTCCTGGTCCAGCCAGTCATAGACCTTGCGCAGCGCAGCGATCTCAACATTCAACTTCACACTCATACCTTCTCACCTCAATACAGTCCCCATTCGGCGAGCTTTTCAAAGCCGCCGAGGGAATGGATATACTCTCTTGCGATATTCACGATCATGCTGTAGGGCACGCCGCCGACCTCCGTGTCTCCGATGGCACAGCACAGCTCCACCGGCTGCTGCAGCTCCTGCGCCTTGAGGAAGGCATAGATGTTGACGGAGACGTCCGCCTTGCTCAGGTCCTTCCCATGAAGGCCTCCGCCGGTCACGCCGTCGGCCATGTCGCTGCCCAGCTTTCGGTTGGTGGCGCCGGTATCCACATCTGTTCCTCCGGTCCAGTCTCCCAAGGGGTTCACCTCTGCAAAAGGATGACTCTCCCGCAGCGTCCCGGAGGGGGCGTTGCTCTGGCAGATAATCATGCGCTGTCCGTCCAGAATGTATTTGCCGTCATAGGGGTATTCCGCATAGATGGAGCGGGCAAAGCAGGAGAGTGCCTTTTGCTCCAGCGTCAATGGAGCGCCGCGAAAAATACCGTTGTCTCCGCAGCGCATGGCCCCATCCTGGTTCTGCGCCAAATGGATATCCTGCCTGACGCAGCAGAGGTCCAGCCGCATCTCTCCCGCAATGCGCGTTACGACGGGTGCGATCTCCGCCTCAGTAAAGGCGCAGGAGCTCTCGATGATGATGTGGCAGGCGCCGTGCCCGATCAACACTTCTACGGCGATTTTGGGTTCCGTTTCCTTTTGATACGCCAGGTCCACGATGGCGCCTGCGATCCGATCCGCCACCTTGTCCGGATGGGCGGGATTTACTTTCTCTATCATACTGTCCTCCTTACGGATGCGTCTCCGCCCAGGCCCGCTCTGCATACGGCTGCCAGCACGACGCATAGGAGACGCATTTGTCGCAGAGATGGTCGACGCTCTCCGGCGCCTCCAGATCGGTGC
>CACXGR010000228.1 GCA_902767235.1 uncultured Lachnospiraceae bacterium
ATACAGCAAGCTGACCGGCTTTGCCCTGCCCGGATCGATCCGCCAGGAATCCATTCTGAGCGGGCTGGAATTCTGCATGGAGCGCTCTGGCTCCGAACGGGACAAAGTGATCATTCACGACGGCGTAAGGCCCCTGGTGACCAAAGAACTGATCGGCGCGTGCCTTGACGCAGTGGGCGAGTATGAGGGCTCGCTTCCGGTCGTGCCCGCCAAGGACACAATCTACTACAGTGAGGACGGCAAGGGACTCAATAAGCTCCTGGACAGATCCAAGCTCTTTTTGGGGCAGTCGCCGGAGGCCTTCTGGCTTCACCGGTATTATCACGCACACGACGGCAAAAGCCACGAATTCCTGTGTCAGATGCGCGGCACGACGGAGATCGCCTATGCGGCCGGCATGAAGATCTGCCTGATCGAGGGCGACAGCATGAACTTCAAGATCACGGACCAGGCAGACCTCAGGAGATTCAGATTGATCGCGGAAGAAATGACCTAATCGTCACGAATCAATTGTGTTATCAGGCGGATACCCTTATAATTAAACTGTAGGAGAAAATGAACATATTCACGCGGGATATTGTAAAAATTCTTATCAAATGGCGGAGGTGAGTATGAAAAAATTAATAGCGACCTTATTGTCAGCGGCAGTGGCGGTATCTCTGCTGGCGGGCTGCGGATCATCGGCGGGAGGTGGGACGTCTTCGAACCAGAGCGCGGAGGCGGAAGCACCGGCGGACGCGGCAGCGGGCGACCAGGCAGAGGCGGAAGCACCGGCGGACGCGGCGGCGGGCGACCAGGCAGAGGCGGAAGCGCCGGCGGACGCGGCAGCGGGCGACCAGGCAGAGGCGGAAGCGCCGGCGGACGCGGCAGCTGATACGACAGCGGCAGCCCAGGTGGCGGATGCGGCCGGCGACGGCGAACTGCAGTCCCTGGCAGCCCCGACCCTCAATCTTGCCGGCGGCCTCAAAGAGCCCGAAGAGCTCGAAGAGCCCGATGAGATGACGCAGGACGAGACCGATAAGCTGGACCGCGCGATGCGCGCTTATACGCCGCCCGCGGATTCTCTGCTCAAGAATCAGGCCAAGAACTTCTATTACTATTCTCAGATGGACAAAACAGAGCAGACCATCTACGATGCACTGCTTATGTGCGCCACCGATCCCACTGACACGAACAATGCAGTCGTAGCCACCATCGATGTGGATCCCACCACGAGGGAATTCGCAGAAAAAGAGTTCACGGCTTATTACGGCATGCTGTATGATCATCCGGAACTGTTCTGGCTCTACAACGGAGCGGAATGCGACATTAGCGTGGGCGCCCCCAGGGTGCAGCCCGGAAATGGTTCCTACAATGTTTATTTCTTCTATCAGGAGCCCTATGAGGACTTCGAGGAGAAGATGACCGCCTTCAACGATGCGGCGGATGCATTCCTTGCGGACATTGACAAAGATGCCAGCGACGTAGAGATCGCCAAGGAGATCCACGACAAACTGATCGAGACAGTCACCTACAATACGCCGGTCATGAATGACAACAGCGAGAACGGCTTTGCCAACCTTGCTCACACAGCTTACGGCGCACTGGTCGCCGACAGCGACGGCAATCCGAACTATGCCGTATGCGACGGCTACTCCCAGGCTTATGTCTATCTGCTGCAGCAGTGCGGCATCGACGCAACGGTAATGGTAGGCATCGCAGGCAATACCAAGGATACTGCCGGCGGACATGCCTGGTCTTTGGTCAAACTGGACGGAGACTGGTATGAAGTGGACTCCACTTGGGATGACGCGGGCTCGCTGGATGAAGCGGTAGAGGGCATCAAAGCAACAGATCCCTATTCCTACGGCTACTTCAAAGAAGCGCTCCTGGATCCGGACTACAGAAACAAGGTTCAGCACTATCTCTGCAACCTGACCACACCGGAGATCACGAACTTCAAAGTGGATGACTATTTTGCATATCAGTCCAAGGACCAGAAGCACCTCTTCACGGTCCTGGGCGACAGCGTGCACATCCGCGCGGGCAACGACACCGGCGGATATGACATCTACGGTCTGGTCGTCGGCATGGCGCCGCAGGCGGAAGGAACAGCGTATAGGATGAGGTGAGCACCCGCTCAATGATCCTTGCCTTATACAGTGCAGTTCCCTTTTCATATTTGCGAGACATAAAAACCGGGCTCAATGATGAGTCCGGTTTTTAATCATTCTATAATCATTCTACCTTCAAGGTCGTTTAAACCTTCTGCGCCAATACGCCAAAACATAGTAGACCGCAATTCCGATGAGACCTCCGAGCGAATTGCTGAAGACGTCATCAAACTCGCACAAGCCGAGCCTGAAAAAGTACTGCGACGCCTCAATGGTGGCAGAGACCAGCGTGGGAACGAAGAAGATGAACCGATTCCGGGGGAACAATCTTCCCAGAAGCGCCCCCATCGGGATGAAGAGCCATATGTTATTAAGAATCTGCCGCCGTATGATCCTGTTGCTGAAAAAGAGCCGATAGGACCAGAAGGGAGCCGGGATCGGATTCCCGGAGCCCGGTTCTCTGAAGAGCAGCGTCATGTAAGCGATGAACGCAAGATAGAGCACCAGAAGGATCCGGCTGACATTTTTGGGCGTACATGCGGCGATCACGCACAGAGTGACCCCGAAGAAAATGACAGCCAGAGGCGAACGATGCAGGAAACTGCTCAGTGTAAACCAGATGTCCCCGCCAAAATATTGAAGTATGTGCAAATGATCGATGAATGCAATCATAACAAGCAATTCTGACCTCAATGAGTATTCGGTTTCTGTAATTAAGAGCTTAAGGATAGCAGATTTTGGACGGCGAGGCAATATAACGGCCGCGGGGCCGGAACAATTCAAGGCAATATAACTGACGTGGGGCCGGAACAATTATCTGTTCCTTATTTTAATTTGACGTGGTAATATGAAATCAGCACACATGAGATGCCAGCCAAATCAGGCCCGCATCTTTACTGCACTTGTTTGTGTCCGCTGCGCGGGCATTTCCACAAGTTTGTGCCCGCTGTGCGGGCATTTCCGCAATAGGAAAGCGCTCTTTTGGGAGGATTAGGCATGGATGTAAACAGACTTGAAGATATGATTCGCCGGCTGGAAAAGGAAGGAACGGGAGACAAGAGAGACTTACTGCCGATCTACGCGGACAGGGAGGCCCTCGACGCCCTCGTCGCATTTTTGGCAGAACCCTTCCGCGGGAAGGTGGACTGCGTCTGCGCGCCTGAATCGCTGGGCTTCATCATAGGAAGCATGCTCGCCCGTGAACTGGGCGTCGGACTTGTGGTGATCCGCAGAAATCAGCAGTTCCTGATCGACCAGGAAAAGCAGGTGACGGCATCCTACATCAATCACCGGGACCAGGTGACGACGCTGATCACAGAGCGCCGCCTTCTGCCCGCGGGGAGCAGAGTCCTTCTCGCCGATGACTGGATCACGACGGCAGCCACGATCCAGACCTGCGCGACCATGATCGAAGATGCAGG
>CACXGR010000229.1 GCA_902767235.1 uncultured Lachnospiraceae bacterium
CTTCGTACAGGTCCCGGACTCTGGATATAAAAGGCGTGATGGGCTCCTTGTCCCCCGATACCACCTCGGCCATCAGGGCGTCGCGCAGCATGAAGTTGGTCGCACAGGTATCCTCGTCGATCAGGAAAGTGCGGCAGCCCGCCTCTATGGCCTCTACCGTGCCGGCCGCCTGGGAAGTGCTCCCGCTCGCGTTGTCCGAGTAAAAGTGCCCGCAGTCCGCTCCGCTGGGAAGATTTCTGATAAACATCGATATATCGGTGCCGCATATCCGCCTTCCGTCCTCCGCGCGGATCTTGACTGCCGTGTTCTCGGTGATCACCAGCTCCCTGCCGTCCCCGGCAATGTGGTCATAGACGCCTCGCTCCAGGGCCTCAAGCAGCGTCGACTTCCCGTGATACCCGCCGCCGACGATCAGCGTGATGCCCTTGGGGATCCCCATTCCGGTCACCGCGCCTCTGTGGGGCAGTGTGATCGTCACTTCCATCTCCTTCGGCGAGCGGAAGGGGACCGCATTTCTCATAGGCCTTTGGGAGACACCGCTCTCTCTGGGCAGGACCGCGCCGTTCGCCACAAAAGCGACCAGCCCATTCTGCCTTATATATTCCCTGACAAATGCTCTGTCATCGGCCAGCTCTGCGGCGGCCTGCAGCCTTCTGTCGTCCTCTTTGTGCCAAAACAGCGCCCGCTGCGCGATCTGCGGCACATATTCAAACAGGATCCGGATCAGTTCGCCGGCATTGATCGATCTGCCGTTGGCCGGAAAGCCGACCTCCATCCTCATGCGGATATCCCCGTTTTGGGGGTCCACATGGCAGGCCGTCCTCTCCAGCACCTCCTGGCCGGGCTTTGAGCAGCCGATCAGTCCGCTCTTCCCTGACCCGCGCGCCTTGAAGGAGACTTTGGCGGCCTCCGCCTCAAAGGTCCGGACCAGACCGTCCTCAAAAGTGATCCTTCTCTCTCTCGTGCGGTAGAGCTCCTTTCCGAATCCGCTTCGCCTGCCGGCCACCAGGATGCTCACCTTGGAGGGCGATGCAAAGGGATCTCCCTGCACATGATCGATGCTCAGAATATAGGACGGGAAGGCCCAGCTGCCGGCCAGCGCCTTGTAAGCGGGATAGCCCCGCCTGTCCATTCCCTGTATTTCCTGTCTAAGTTCTCTGTCCGTCTTCATCTTATTCAGCCTCTTTCACTCCTGCATTCACAGATTTGCCCCAAACACAACCGGCAGGGTATATTTTATCATCTTATCCGAGCCGATAAAAGGGCAGCCGCTGGTGTAACGTCCGCTTTTATGATATACTGCTATGAAGCGCGAAAGCGACATAAATGATCCAACAGGAGGTATCAAATGAAGATCCGTGATATTCTCAGAGAAAACCCCGTCACCATTTCCATGGAGGTCTTTCCTCCCAAATCGGATGTCAGGTTCGAATCCGTCCGCGGCACGGTCCGGGAGATCGCAAGGCTCAGGCCATCCTTTGTCAGCTGTACCTACGGCGCAGGCGGCGGGACCAGCCGCTATACCGTTGAGATCTCGCAGGATATCATGGCGGAAGGCGTTCCGTCCATGGCACACATGACCTGCATCAGTTCTACCAAAGACACCGTCCGCACACAGATCAAAAAGATCAAAGACGCCGGTGTTGAAAATATACTTGCCCTCAGAGGTGATGTCCCGGATGGGATGGATTTTCCTCATCCCAGGTATTATGAGCATGCGGTCCAGCTCGTTGAGGAGATCCGCGAGGTATACCCGGATGCCTGCATTGGCGGGGCCTGCTACCCGGAGAAGCATCCCGATGCCTTCAATAAAGACGAAGACATCCGTCACATAAGGGAAAAAGTGGACGCGGGCTGTGATTTCCTCACGACGCAGATGTTTTTCAACAACTCGATCTACTATAACTACCTCTATCGGCTCAGAGAAGCCGGCGTCACCGTGCCGATCCTGGCCGGTATCATGCCGGTCACTTCCCGCCGCCAGATGGAGCGTTCGATCCAGCTCTCCGGCTGTGTGATCCCGCCCGAGCTCACGGCCCTGGCCGACCGATTCGGAGATTCTCCCCGGGCCATGCAGCAGGCCGGGATCCTGTACGCCTCCCACCAGATCATCGATCTGATCGCGAACGGGTGCGGACACATCCACGTGTATACCATGAACAAGCCCGAAGTGGCCGCCGGTATCCTGAACAACCTGAGAGGGATCATCTGAGGCCGCAAAAAAGCGGCCGCTTAGAGGTTGACCCTCATAGCGGCCGCTTTTTTTGGTATTCTTTATTCGCGCCGCAGCGCATCAATGGGATTGAGATTGGCCGCCTGCACAGAAGGCAGGAAGCCGAATATAAATCCGATCACCATCGAGAACAGGACGCTTCCGATGATGGCAGGGATACTGATCGCCACCGGCGTCCCCGATACGCGTGAGATCACCTCCGCGAGGACGATCCCGGATATGACGCCGATGATGCCGCCCAGGCTTGTCAGGACCACGGCCTCGGTGAGGAACTGCGCCAGGATGCGGCTGTTCCTTGCGCCAAGGGCCTTTTTGAGGCCGATCTCATTGGTCCTCTCCGTCACAGACACCAGCATGATGTTCATGACGCCGATGCCGCCGACGAGGAGCGCGATGCTGGCGATCCAGATCAGAAGGCTGTTCGTGCTGTTTGCCAGTTCCTGTTTGTTGCGCGCTTTCTCTAAAAGGTCCTCCGCCTTATAGGTAATGGCGTTTTCTCCGCTCGTGGAGCCGCCGACCGACTTCTTCATGATCTTTTCGACCGATTTGCCCATATCGCTCATTTCTTCCGTCGAGACAGCTCTCGCGACACAGTCCTGCGGCTCATCGTAGTTGTAAACGATGGGCCAGTCCTCATCCGGGATCAGGACCGTCCCGTATTCCTCCTGATTATATGTCTCATAATCCTGTATCGTTTCGATGACGGGCTGAAAGACGTCCGATTTTTTGACCAGTCCCACAATGATAAAAGGCTCGTTCCTGATCTCAACGATCCTTCCGATCGGATCCTTCTCGGGATAGAGAAGCTCCGCCGCCTTTTCATCCAGGAGAGCGACCTTTCTCATCTTTGCAAAGTCCGAGTCCAGGAAAGGCCTTCCCTTAAACACGACAAGCCCCACCGTGGACAGGTAATGCGAGTCGATCCCGTACAGGCTTCCTCCCGACAGGGAATTCACGCCGGTCGTGATTCCGTCCACATAGTCTCTCTTCAGGAAAAAGGATGCATCCGCCACGCTTCTCAGTTCCCGGATCTCCTTTTTCTGCGCCTCCGTGACCGGGATCACATTGTCCGGTATGCCGGCGTCCATCCAGAAATCGGAGTCACCCTGTTTGAGCGAGATCGTCACATTGTTGTTTCCTGCGCCAATCAGGTTCTGCATGATCTGTTCATTCGTCCCTTTGATCGTCGACACGATCGCTATGATCGAAGCGATTCCGATGATCACGCCGAGCATTGTCAGAAAAGAACGCATCTTGTGAGACCATATTCCTTTCAGAGCAAGCCGTATATTTTCACCCATACCATAATCTCCTTATGCCCGATCTGCACGCCTGCAGTGGTGTTCCCGTATGCAGCGCTCAGTAATTGTACAGTTCTGCGGCAGATCCCTCGTAAGTCTGCGCGCCCTCTTTGACATTCTTTCCGTACGGAAATGCGAGCCAGTCAGACTCGGTGATGCCGGAGAGCACTTCATATCCGGCGTCGCTCAGCGTTCCGGTCTTGATATACTGCTTTTTGAGCGTCATGTCCCCGCTGCGCATATAGACATACTTTTGACTGCCCTCTTCCCGGACAAAAGGTTTCATGATCGTCAGTGCGCTCGCACCGTAATCGATTCCCGAAGAAGGGGTGTATGTAACTTCGACATATTCTCCGTTCGACAGCTGCGCATCTCCATCCAGGATGCCCGCCGTAAAGGGATAATAGGTCTCTCCCTCGCCGCCGTACATATCGCCGCTGTCGGGATAGGGAGATATGCTCTTGATCTCCGCTTCATAGCGGTTTCCTGACGACCAGGAGGCGATCGATACTTTGTCTCCTACCTGCAGGGTTCCGAACAGGCTCTCCTTGATGCCGCTCTTTATATAGAGTCCGTCCGCGCCGGCCACTGTCAAAAAAGCGCTGCCGTCTGTGGGCGGAGCCGCGGGATCGCCGGCCGTCTTCACGACGCCGTTCATATTGGCGGTGACGACTCCTTTTTCCAGGGCCCTTTCTGCCTGCCTGATCTTGATGTCCGACTCTTTGAGGTCGAGCTCAAGGCTCTTGATATTGTCGCGCTGCTCTCTTTTGGCCTCTTCGAGCTCGCTGCTCGTGTACTCGAGGTCCGATGACAGGAGTCCCGAACCGCTTTTTCCTCCTTTGCTGCCGTTTCCGGCATCTTCGTCTTCATCGTTTTCCGGCGCAGGCGCTGTTTCGGGCGTCGAAGCGCCGGAAGCGGCGCTGTCGTCCGCGGGCGCCGGCACATTTTCCTCTGCGGGAGCGGGATCCTCTATGCTCTCCGTGTTCTTGGCATTATCGGGATCGCTGTCAGCGGCGCCCTCGCCGCTGTTTCCGCCCTCAACGGACGGTTCCTCAGCCGAGGGTTCCTCGTCCGAAGGCTCTTCTGCCGCCGGCTTCGGATCCTCGCTGTTCTCTTCCGGTCTCGGTTCTTCCTTGCCGCCGCCGCTTTCAGATTCCTGCTGCGCGTGATCCTTGCCGCTGTTGCTGCCGGATTCGCCGGAGGCGCTCTCCTCTGCAGAAGGCTTGTCACTGCTGTCTGCTTCTTCCGCTTTGTTCTCCTCTTCCGCCTTCCACTTTGCAACGATCTTTTGGATCGCGTCCTTTTTGCTCTGCGGAAGCCGGTTCAGCACATCCTCGAGTTCATCCTCGTCAAAGGCTGACAGGATCGCAGCAACCTTTTCCGGATCCAGTGAGCGCAGCTGATCTGCCGAGAGTTTGTTTAAGAAGATCGCCAGGTTTTCCTGATCGACCGCCTGGATCTGGCTGTCGCTCATGCACGCCAGGATCTTTGTAAAGAGCTCCGCGATCACGTCCTCATCGACTTTCCGGATCTGATCGGAGGTCAGACTGCTGAGCATCGTGCCCAGCGCCCGTTCATCCAGTTTGGAGGCCGCTGCCGCCAGCTCCTCCCGGTCCTCCGTGTTGAGCTCATTGATGGCGGAAGCAAGAAGTTCTCCCCGCTCCTTCAGTTTGTCTTCCTTTTCTGTGGTGATCGCCAGCTTGTCCAAAAGCACTGCCAGCCAGAGCCCTCTTTCGTCCTCCGGCACCTCCTTGAGTACTTTTCTCAGCAGTTTTGCCATGTCGGCGGGATCCTTGATGCCCGAATAGGTCGTCTTTCCGGTAGCGAGATCCAGCTCAATATCATATGCCGGGTCAAGGAGCATGACATCCGTCTCCCATGCCTTGAGCAGTTTGTACTTCTTGTCTCTTTTCTCAACGGCAAAATAGAGCTCCTTGAGCTTATTCTTCTTCGCCGTCTTCTGCCATTTCCGGATAAAATCCCTGGTGATGATGATCGAGTCCCCGTCCACCAGGAAGATATAGGGATCATCCTCCGTTCCGGGCATGAATTCCTCATCATCTTCCGCCGTGCTGCCGTTGACAGGTTTGGCGTCCGCTTTCAGTTTGGTGACATAGACGGTCGCATTTTCATACATCTCCGTATCCCCAAACTCATCGAAGTCCTCATCAAATCCGAAATCGCCGTCATCATCGGAAGACGCCGAAGTGTTTTCCAGCGTTTCCAGATTCTTTCTGGCCACTTCGAGATCCAGGAGGATCTTCTCACGGTTGATCTTTTCCTTCTCCAGATTCAGTTTCGTTGCCTTTGTGTCATACTTGAGGAGCACATCGCCCTGATGGACGGACTGCCCCTCCTTGACCAGGACTTCGGCCACTGTCTCTGTATCGGACAGATAGATCGACTGCGTCGCATCTCCGGTCACCATTCCTGTCACCGTGTTTTCCCAGTCCGCCATTTCTCCGTTATTGAGATCTGACACAGGGATCACCATCACTTTTGAAGATGTTGTCGTGCGGACGGCTGCCGCGATCCCGGCCGCCCCCAGTATCACTGCGAGCACACAGGCTGCGGCGATCGTCAATTTCTTCTTATTCTTCATTTGGTCTGTTATCCTCCAGGTGTCCCAGTTCTCCGTCCCGGATCTCCACCATATTTTGTGCACGGTGTGCGATCCCGGTGTCATGCGTGATCATAAGAACGGTCACGCCTTCCCTGTTCAGTTCCTCGAACAGATCCATGACCTGCGCGCCCGAACGCGAATCAAGCGCGCCTGTAGGTTCATCCGCAAGAAGGATCCTGGGATGGTTCACCAGCGCTCTCGCGATCGCCACCCTCTGTTTCTGTCCGCCCGACAGCTGATTGGGATAGAAATCCAGCCTGTCGGAAAGTCCCACTCTTGACAGTGCTTCCTCTGCTCTTTCCCGCCTTTGTTTTCTCGTAAGGCCGGCGTAGGTAAGAGGAAGTTCGACATTCTCCAGCGCAGTCAGCGTGTTCAGCAGCTGGAAGTTCTGAAAGACAAATCCTATTTTTTCGAGGCGTATATCCGCCAGCTCATTTTCGGTCAGCGTCTCCACTTCCCGTCCGTCGATCAAAAGACTGCCGCTCGTCGCCTTATCCAGACAGCCGATCAGATTCATGAGCGTCGATTTGCCCGATCCGGACGGCCCGATGATGGCAGTGTAGTCGCCTTCGGTCACGGTGAAGTTTACATTTCTGAGTGCCGGAACCTCCAGCTTGCCCTGAAAGTAGCTCTTGCACACATTCCTGCATTCAACAATTTTATTCATCACTGTTCCTCCGGCAGCTGCTCCTTCATACGCTCCAGTTCTTCTGCCTTTTTGGACTCCGCCTCCTCCAGTTCTGTTATATCCGTTTCTTCTGATCCGGCGCCGCCATCACCGGGCTCTTCTTCCATTGTTTCGTCCCCGGAGAATTCCTCTTCTTCAGAAAATTCGTAATCCGTCCGGCCTTCTCCGGCTTCGCTCTCATCAGGCTTTTCGCTCATCGGAGCTGTTTTCATGCCTTCATGCAGCGTCTCGTCCGGAATGCAGATGGAATCGGTCAGTGCGAGGCCTTCCACGATGCATACCTTGCCGATCTCTTCGCGCACTTCGCCGATCCTGACTTCCTGTTTCTGAAGTCTGCCGTTCACATCCTTCCAGACAAAAGGATGATCGGGATCGGTCTGGTCCACCATATAGCTCGCGATCCAGATGCCGCCGGAAGAATCCTCGTCTGCCTGCCCGAGATCCAGCTCGACATACACATGCTGCCCCATGATCAGCCCGTCGCTGTTTTCCAGTTCGACATAAAAGGGATACTTGGAGCTCTTTGCGCTGTCGCCGCCCGAGCCGAACCCATTGCCGTCCGAGGAAGTGATCGCATTTTCCACATCGATCTTGGTGATCGTCCCCTTCCAGACCTTGTCATTCACTCTCGAATGCACGAGCACCGCCGCGTCCGCCGTCAGATCGCCTATGTTCTGCTCGTTGATCGTGCCCTTGATCCTGAAAGTCCCTGTCTTCATGACCGTGATGAAGGCGCTGCTGTCGCTGTTTTCATCATCGCCGTCCGAAATGGACTTGACGATCCCGTCTATACCGCTTTTCACTTCCGCGTTTTCAATATTGTTCTCCAGCTTTTCGATCTCGCTCTCTTTGATCTGAATATCGAGTTCCTTGTCTTTGAGCGTGAGATTCTGTTCCTTGATCTGGATCGTATAATTGGCCTGATCGGACGAAGAAGCTTCTCTCTTCTCTTTTTCGAGCTGTGCGATCGTCTCCTGCGCACTCTGGTACTCATTCTTAAGGCGATCCAGATCGATGCCCGCCTGTTCGAGGTCCTCCTCGTATTTGGTCGTATCATACTCAAAGAGGACGTCGCCTTCATTGACGGCGTCGCCTTCCGTAACATAGATCTCTTTCACTTCTATATCGGCATTTTTGGAGACCGTCCAAAGCCCTTGCGGCTCCACCACGCCGGCAAACCGATTGATGAGCCCGAGGGAAGCGTTCTGTCCCGTGAGATTTTCGACCGTTTCCACATAGGCAGTCTCACCCGGAGAAGAATTGTCTTTCAATGCCGTTCTGCCCGCCAAAGCAGCAGCAAGAATGATGATCACTGCCGCCGCTGCGACCAGGATCTTATGTTCTGCAATAAAATCTTTCATGAAGGCCTCTCTTTTCTGTGATCTGTATTTGGGCGTCCCAAGCTCTCCGGCCCCGGTCCGCGGTACGGATCGCGCATGACTAACCGATTATCTATTATAAACCTTTTTCTCAACTGTACCTTATTTCTTTTTCTTTCTTTGTGTTTTTTTTGTGAAATTCACCGCCGTATCCCGCTGCCGGGTCTTGTTCCGTGCATCTGCAGACCAAAGAAAGCTCCCGCTGCATTTCTGCGCGGGAGCATTATCTCACTGATATTCACGGCATTTACCGGATCACCTTACCGCTTCGGTTCATTCTTCCACAATGCGGATCGTATCGATCACCTGATCCTCATAAGGCCTGTTGTTCCACCTGACAGTGGGCGTTTGTGCGATCCTGTCCACGACCTCCATGCCCTTTACCACTTTGCCGAAAGCCGCATACTGGCCGTCCAGATAATCGGCGTCCGCGTGCATGATAAAGAACTGGCTGCCTGCGCTGTCGGGATCCTGCGCCCTGGCCATACTGATCACGCCTCTCTTGTGGCTGATCGGATTGTTCCAGCCGTTGGCCGCAAATTCTCCCTTGATGTGCCAGCCGGGACCTCCTGCCCCGGTTCCCTGCGGGTCACCTCCCTGGATCATAAATCCCGGGATCACCCTGTGAAAGATCAGTCCGTCATAAAACTCTTCTTTGACCAGTTTCTCAAAATTCTCAACGGTGACCGGCGCCGCCTTGGGGTCGAGCTCCAGGTCGATCACGCCGCCGTCTTTCATTGTAATTTGAATCATTTTCGTACTCCCATATGTTATTATTCTCCCAGCCGCACGATCACGGCTCTCTTTCCCAGCTCCGCGTGTCTCTTGACGGCGGTCATTCTGGAATAGCGGACAGCTCCTTCCGCCCGCTTGGGGTCATTAAATACAAGCTCATTGGGTTCGCTCCCGATCAGGAGCATGCACTGGGTGCCGTCGATCCACTGAACGGTCTTTCCGTCGTCCCTGCATACCCAGCTGTATCCGGGGCGCGTCGGTTTCATTTCCTCACTTGCCCAGTAGATCACCGGTACTCCGCGTCCGATCCCTTCTGCCAGCAGCTCGTCCGTCGATCTGCCCGCCGCGTCTTCCGCCTTATAAGGCAGCCCTTTTTGTGCAAAACACTTGTTGAGCGCTTTGATCAGAACTCCCTGATAGCAGCCGTACGCACTCTTCTCATACGGGCTCCCGGCAAATGCGGCTTCCGGATCCGGTCCGATCAGCCGGCCTTCTTTGCGGCGCATCTGCTCCTGCGGAAGGAAAAAATCAATGAATTCATTCACAGATATCCGAATCCCCAGGTACCGCAGCAGCATGACAGCGCACAGGCACTCATCCCCGGACGGCCATTCATCCGTCTGCTCCATATGCGGAACTTTCAATATGGTTCCCACAACTGCCCTCCTTATTGTTCCCGGTCAGCTTTCCCAAGGTGTTTTTCATAGACTGCACTGATCTTGTCGTAGGTGTTGTCGTCGATCACATGCTCTATTCGGCAGGCTTCTTCCGCAGCTGTTACTTCATCGACGCCGATCGCGACCAGAACCTTGGTCAGCAGTTTATGCCGCTGATAGATCCTCTGTGCGATATCCTCCCCCTCGGGGGTCAGCGTGATGTATCCGTTCAGATCCATTTCCACCAGCCCCTCCGACCTCAGCTTCTTCATTGCGATGCTGATACTGGGCTTTGAATAGTTGCGCTCATTGACAATATCGATGGAACGGACATTCCCTTTTCTTTCTCTGAGAACAAGAATGCTCTCTAAATAGTCTTCCGCTGATTCGTGGCTTTTTTTCATAATACCCTCTTCTCTCCGGTCCCTCTCTGATCCCGCTTTCCCTGCTCGCGATGCGATCAAAGATTGAACTCAAATACGATTGCCCCATATGCAGGAAGATCAAACTCGATATACTGCTCTCGCTTATCGCACTCGCCCTTCTTTGCTTTGAGCACTTCCGGAACGCTGGTCTCTCCGTCTCCGCCGAAGACGAGCTCCGTGCTGTTGAGAAGCAGCTTGTACTGCTTGCGGACGGGAACGCCGACCCTGTATCCCTCTCTCTTCACGGGCGTCATATTGAGCACGAAGAGAAGGCTCTTTTTCTGGGAAGGGCACTTGCGGAAGAAGGAATAGATGCTCCTGTCCGCGTCATCGGCGTTGATCCACTCAAAGCCGGACCAGTCGTCATCGATCTCGTACAGGCATTTGTGGCTTCTGTAGATCTCCAGCAGCCTCTGGACGTAGTACTTCATGCCAATGTTCAGATAGTTGTCGTCCTTGCCCTCTTCCAGTCTCCACCATTCCAGCTCCGTCGCCTCGTTCCACTCGTGCTCCTGGCCGAATTCCTGACCCATGAAGAGCAGTTTTTTGCCTTCGTGGCCGAACATGAACGTGTATCCGACGCGCAGGTTTGCGTATTTGTCCACTTTGTAGCCCGGCATCTTGTTGACCATAGAGCACTTCAGATGCACGACCTCGTCATGGGACAGCGGCAAAATATACTTCTCGGCGCTGTTGTAGCTCATTGCAAAGGTCAGCCCGTTGTGATCTCCCTTTCTCATGATCGGATCGAGCTTCATGTACTCGCAGAAATCGTGCATCCAGCCCATGTTCCACTTGAAGGAGAAACCGAGGCCGCCGTCCTCAGGTCTGGCCGTGATCTTGGGCCATGCCGTAGATTCTTCCGCGATCGTGAGGAATCCGGGATAGGCGCCGTGAAGCTCCGAATTGAGGTGTTTGAAGAACTCGATCGCGTCGAGGTTTTCATTTCCGCCGTACTTGTTGGGCAGCCACTGGCCTTCCTTCTTTCCGTAGTCGAGATAGAGCATGGAAGCCACCGCGTCCACGCGGATACCGTCGATATGGTACTCGTTGATCCAGTAATTCACGTTGGCGATCAGGAAATTGGAGACCTCTTTCTTGGCGAGGTTGAAGATCCTGGTGCCCCAGTCCGGGTGCTGGCCGCGGCGCGGATCCGGATCTTCGTAAATGCAGGTTCCGTCAAACTCCGCCAGTCCGAAGTCGTCGGGGCAGAAGTGCGCGGGCACCCAGTCGAGGATCACGCCGATGTTGTGCTTGTGGAGCGTATCTACCAGATACATGAAATCCTTCGGATGTCCGTAACGGGAGGTGGGCGCATAGTATCCGGTCACCTGATAGCCCCAGGAGCCGTCAAAAGGATGCTCGGAGATGCCCATGAGCTCTACGTGCGTGAATTTCATGACGCTCAGATACTCCGCAAGGCGGTCCGCAAATTCCCTGTAGTTGTAAAAGCCGTCCTCCGTTCCGTCGGGATGCTTCATCCAGGAACCGATATGGCACTCATATACGGCGAGGGGCTCGCGGTTGGGGTCCTTGGCCGAACGCGCCTTCATCCAGCGCGCGTCTCCCCACTTATATCCGCTCAGGTCCACGGTCTTCGACGCTGTTCCGGGACGCATCTCTGTCCAGTTTGCATAGGGGTCCGCTTTGTACTTCTTTTTGCCGTCAGCGGTCGTGATGCAGTACTTGTAGAGCTCTCCCTCTCCGATCCCGGGAATGAACCGGGTCCAGATCCCGCCGGCGTTAAACTGTTTCATCGGATACGCATTCTCGTCCCAGCCGTTGAAGGTGCCGATCACGTGCACCGCTTTTGCATTGGGGGCCCAGACAGCAAAGAACATGCCCTTCTCGCCGTTCTCCTCTGACGGATGGCTTCCGAGCTTTTTGTAGATCTGATAGTGTGTCCCGTTTCCGAACCAATATGCATCGTCATTGGAAATAAAGATTCTGTTATCCGCAGGCTGTACTGCGGCAGGCGCCTTCTTTGCGGCCTTTGCTCCGGCTGCCTTTTTCACTGCTGCTGTGCTGGTTTTTTTGGTAGTCGCTGTCTTTTTCACTGCCATTGTTTTACCCTCCTGTTACATTTGTAGCGCCCGCTGCCACTGCGGGCACAGCCTCTATTCAGTAATGAAGAAAGTCCTTGTCTCTTAAAATGATCCTGTTCTGTACGCCTCCCTTTCTTCGGGAGAAAGAATCCACAAGACTTGAGAGCGTCTTGCGGCTCGCATAGTATATTGCTTCGTCGACAATGTCCCTTATGTCTTCGAGCGTGACGCTGTGATCCACGGTCTGCATGGACATCACTCTGCTCTGCAGCGCGCTGAAGCCGTATTCGTCGATCTCACACTGCTGCTTGCCGGCATATTCCCTTGCGTAGCCCAGAAGTGTGTCCACGCTCAGCGCTGCTATGTCCACTCTCGCCGGGAACATTTCCCGGATATCGGGATGGTCGTTCAGAAAAGCATCCATGACGCCCTTGCGGTCGATCATGATGATCAGGATACTGCGTTCCGGCATTCTGAGCATCTCATTCAGTGACGCTGCGCCTTCTTCACTCATCATGGAGGCTCTCTCAATGATCAGTGCGCCGAAGGGCATCCTGGGAATGACCCGCAGCATATTCTCTCTGGTTATATATCTTCCCTCGGACTTTGCGATCTGGCCGACAAAGTTGGGATTGATCTGCCGGTAGCGGCGCACCAGTTCACGGGCAAGGCTCAGCGTTCCGACGCCTTCATCTCCGGTGATGATCACATTTCCGGTGCCGCCCTCCAGAAAGATCTGATCCAGTGCCTTCGTCAGCTGCCGGATCGAATCCTCCGAGTGCAGATAGATCGGGCCCGTCGCCCGTTTGTTCCTGCCGCCCTCGGGCATCTTCTCCACGGCAAATTCTTCAGGGAAATCACCTCCGCCTTCCGTCACAAACAGGCTGGTGTCATACTTGGCGCTGCCTTCATCGTCATCCCGGATCTCCAGCGCTTTGTGCACTTCCCTGGGATCCCAGGACTTCGTATTGGTCGACACGACCGCCGCCGCTCCCAGATCGGGCGCCTGGGCATATGTGTCCTCCGGCTCCGTCTCCTCAATGCCGTTGAACTCGTAAAAGCTCTTTTTGACCTTTTCCCACTCGGACATGATGTCTTCCAGGTTGAGCTGACCCGTTATCTGCTTGTCCGGTTTCTGCTCCTCCTGCATGACCATTGCGTACTGCCCGTCCGTCTCCTGCCGGAGATATGTGTCATAATTATCGAGGCTCTGCATTCCCTTGATGATCGTCTTCTGCATATTCTCCTGGGAGAAAAAGGACTCCTCCGGGCTGATCTCAAATGAATGGTCCTCAAAGACCGAATGATCTGCTGCCGGAGCCGCCTGCCGGGCAAAAATCCCGTTCTGCTCACGCCTGTCTCTCTCCCCGGCTGCTTTCCCGCTCTTCTCTGCCGCCGGCCTTTTCTTCAGTTCTTTGGGATTGACTTCATACTCCTCATATTCCCAGGGGATCTCCGACATTGCCGCATCCAGGTTCAGGTCCGGGATCTCCCCGGCTTCCGCCGCTTCCTCTGCTTTATCTGCTTCCGAAGCATCTCCTTCTGCGGTCTCCTCTGCGGATGCTTCTCCTTCCCCGGTCTCCGGTACAGCTTCGGAGTCCGGCTCTTTGACTTCCGCTTCCGATCCGCCTGTCTCTTTCTGCGGCGCTTCTTCGGAAACGCTGTCGTCTCCGGGAGCCTGCTGCGCTGCATCAGAAGCACCAGTGTCCGCGGGTTCCTTTGGCAGATCCGTTCCTTCTTTTTCTTTCTCCTCTTTCTCTACTTCCTTCACGGAGGCAGTCTCCGAGGGGGTCCCGGATCCGTTGGGCTCCGGTCCCGGCTCTTCCCCGGTCATCTTCTTGTACAGAGCTTTCTGTGAAGGCGTCAGCTCGCTGAAGGAAGCCTTCAGCTCCAGCGCCTTGCGCACATATTTCCCGTCTCCGAAACAAGCGACGATCTCGTCGCACTGTGAAGCGCACATCGATCTCTCGCCTGCTTCCATATACAGTTTGGCAAGCTCAAAGAACCAGCGGTCTCTCATGTCGTATCTGGCCATCTCTTCCAAGACGGCGATCCGCTCATTCACGCTGACGTTGTGCGCTTTATAGAGTTTATACTGCAGAATATACCGGTCTGAATCTCTGGGCGCCACATTGAGATATTCGTTGTAGAGCTGAAGCGCGCGCACATGGTTGCCGACTTTCAGTTCCAGTTCGCACAGTGAAAAGATGATCTGTCTTGAATTGGGCTTTTTGGCGTAAGCCAGTTCCAGAACCCGTTTGCTCTCCTCATATCTTCGGTTTATTTTATAGACATCGCTGACTCTGCAGAGCGTTCTGACATCCCGCACACGACGCCAGTCTACCGTGTCGGCCAGTTCAGCCGCCTCCTTGAATCGGTGTCTTGAGATCAGCTGATCCATCTCGCTGATCGTAACTTTCAGTTCATAATTATTCAACGTAAGACCTCTGTCAGTTACTCGTCATAATTTACTACAAACCGACCCCTATTTCCCCAAAAACAGGGCAAAATCACTAATTTCAGTTTAACATACGCCTATTACAATGTCAAAAACAAAGCCGCTTTCGGTGCCCTCAAAGGTCGATCAAAAGAGAGAGCTGCGCAAACTGTTCCAGCGAGAGCGCTTCTCCCCTGATCGCAGCGGGCAGGCCCATTTTTTCAAGTGCCCCTGTGACTTCTTCCCTGCTGATCTTTCTTCCTTCCAGGCAGTATCCGTGTGATACCGCATTTGCCAGCGTCTTTCTCCTTTGGTTAAAGGCCGCCCGGATCAGGGCAAACATAACCTTTTCCCTGCACTCGACCGGCGGCTCTGCATACGCCTTCAGGCACAGGACGCTGCTGTCAACGCCCGGGCGCGGAATAAAGCAGTGCGGCGGCACCGTCATCACCGCTTCCGGCTGCGCATAGTACTGCACTGCCAGCGACAGCGCCCCGTACTCCTTGTGTCCGGGACCGGAGCGTATCCTGTCCGCCACCTCTTTCTGAACCATCACGGTAATGCTGGAAAATACTTTTTCCTGTTCCAGAAGCTGCATGAGGATCGGCGTTGTCACATAGTATGGAAGATTTGCGACCACCTTGAGGGGCCTTCCGCCGTTTGACTCCTCACATACGGCCCTGAGATCCGTCTTCAGGATATCCTGCCACAGGATCTTTACATTGCCGCAGTCCTCCAGGGTCTCCGCAAGGACCGGTCTGAGGCCCTCGTCGATCTCCACGCAGATCACCTGCCCCGCCGCTTCCGACAAAAGCTGCGTCATGGATCCGATGCCGGGCCCGATCTCCAGCACGCAGTCATCTTTGTTTATCTCTGCTGCGTCTATGATATTTCTGATCACGCCCGCGTCGATCAGAAAATTCTGCCCGTATTTTTTTCTCGCTTTTATTCCATATTTCTCAAGTATATACCGGGTCGCCCCCGGCGATGCCAGAATCTCTCTCATGGATACCTCTCCGTATGGTCATTGCCATCTGCATTTATCACGTCAATCCGTACATCATCTCCGCATTCCGCTCGGTGGTCCGGATCACTTCCTCCTCGGTGATCCCCTTGATCTCCGCGATCCTGCTGACCACGAAGGGCAGATATAAGGAAGAATTTCTCTTTCCCCTAAAGGGCACCGGCGCAAGATAAGGGCAGTCCGTCTCCAGAAGGATCCGGCCCAGTGGGATCTCTTTGACGGTCTCCACGAGCTTCCTCGCATTCTTAAAGGTGACTACGCCGCCCACGCCGATGTAGAACCCCATCTTCACAAACTCTTTTGCCAGCTCGGCACTGTAGGAATAACAGTGTACCACACCTCCTATGCTTTCGGCATGATTTTCTTTCATAATCTTCATCGTATCTGCGGCAGCATCTCTCGAGTGAATGACGACCGGCATCCCTGTCTCGCGGGCCAGCTGCAGCTGCCTGGCGAACCAGCGCTTTTGGATCTCCCGGTCCGGCTCGGGCCAATAGTAATCCAGCCCAATCTCACCGACCGCCACCGCCTTTTTATCCTGCAGCCCCCTCCTGATCTTCTCCAGTATTTCCTCCGTCATCTCCGCACAGTGTTCGGGATGAATACCCAGCGCACAGTAAACATGATCGAATCTGTGTGCCAGCGCCAGGCAGTCGTCTATGCTCTCCGGGGAGGCCGCGATATTCACGACCCGTCCGATCCCGGCTTCCGGCAGGCTCCCCAGCAGCTCTTCGCGGTCACTGTCAAACGCCTCATCATCATAGTGTGCATGTGTGTCAAAAATCATCTTTACCTCTTTTTTTAAAAAAAATAAAAAAAACGCTTGCATTTCCAAATACCTTCCCCTATAATAACACTTGCGTCACGGATAACAAATCTTTTTTGAGACGCAAAGATAATATGCGCTTCTAGCTCAGTTGGTAGAGCACCTGACTCTTAATCAGGGTGTCCAGGGTTCGAGTCCCTGGAGGCGCACTTGAGAGGTTCGCAATACGCGGACCTTTTTTTATTGTCTAAAGCCGACAGTCGCCGTCTTCGCTCGAAAAATATGTAATTCCCCTTCGAAAAAGTAATATTTTCTTAACATTTTGTTATACTTTTGAATTATTTATTGCATTAGCGTCATTTATTCGTTATAATTGCCGTAATGATTGTTAACAATTCGAAGGAGTTATAAATGAAACGCAAATTCGCTTTTCTATTGGCAGGATGTCTCATCCTATCACCGATCTCTGCAGGCATGATTTCAGATCCGGCGCTCGCCGCGGAAACGGAATCATCCGCCGATAAAGTCCCTTCAGAATTTTCTGTTACCGCAGTCATAAGAGACGGCAGCGATACCGTTCTTGACACGGAACAGGAATACAACATGAATCTGGATGAGTCCTTTCAGATCATTGCTCAGTTCGATCAGGACTCAGCGTCTTCCATCCCGTCTCCGGTCTTCAGCAGTGACGCACCCGACATCGTCAGCATAAGCGGCGACGGAGAGGTCAACGCCCTTTCACCGGGAACTGCCCACATAATGATCGAATTTCCGGATATCCCCGCGCAGGACAGCCTGCGATATACCATATGTGTCTCCGAGCCGGAGGAAGAAGAAGCGGCAGAAGCTTTCGAAGAAGAAGTGGAAGTCTCTGACGAGGCAGCCGCAGCCGAAGAGCCGGCAGATGCTTCCACTGAAGAAAGCGCCGCAGCCGAAGAGCCGACAGACGCTTCCACCGAGGAGGCCGCTGCCGCTGACACCTCTCAGGAGACAGCCGCTGCCGAAGAGCCGGCAGACGCTTCCACTGAAGAA